>JBGQLF010000018.1:0-19851 GCA_041499985.1 Gemmataceae bacterium | reverse complement strand
TTCCAGTTGGCGATGCACACCGAGACCTCCACGGGTCCATCGTCCAGAAAGCGTTCGCGCCAGGCTTTCTGCTTGGCCCGGGGCGAACGTCGGCGGACAGGCCAGGAAGCGCGCCGTGCCTCTGAGCAAGTGATTTCGGGACCGGGTCGTTCCGGTTCTATGGAAGCGCGGGGGTTCGACATTGGCTCTCCCAACGTTCTTGATCCAAATAGGGAGCAAAGGGTCCACGGCCGCACAACCACCGGCCGAGCCGATAGCGGAAGCGGCGCCGCCAGGGCAACGGCTGCCGGGCGTAGCACTGCAAGCGCTCACGGTACTGGTCAAACTGCCGGGGCGCAATCGGAGTGTGGGCCTCTCGAAACGCCAAGGCCCACACTCCGGCGGGCCGCTTGGCCGGCCCGTGCCAGCCGAGGATCTTGTGCGGATAGCGATCCAGGAGCAATTCCAGCGCCTGTGGCGTAAAGCGCCAATAATCGCTGGGATAACTGTGGATGTGGAAATAGAATGGACAGGATACCAACACAGCCCCATCGGAGCGGAGCACGCGGTAGATTTCTTCAAAGCCGCGCCAGAAACGCGGCACGTGTTCGAACGTGTTCATGGCAATCACGGTGCCCATGGAGGCGTCGGCGAAGGGCAACTCTTCCACGCTTGCCACCTGATCCACGCCCTGCCCGGACCGCACATCGACCCCAGTGTAGGCTCTTCCCGGAAACAAGGCGCGGAGATCGGCAAAGGCTTCTTGCCCCGGGACCTGAAACGAACCAATCTCCAGGATTGGGCCGGGCAAATCAAAGGTTGCGGCAACAGCACGAGCCACGCCATGGAGAAACCGGTTCATGCAGGTGCGACCTCGGCTACGGGAAATGCCAGCGCGGCCGAACGATGTGTCCTCTTCGAAGGCAGACTCCGGTGGGCCCCAGGCTAAGTACCAGGATTGCTGCCCGGCTGTCAAGCACAACAAG
Organism: Gemmataceae bacterium; assembly: GCA_041499985.1. Lineage (GTDB taxonomy): Bacteria > Planctomycetota > Planctomycetia > Gemmatales > Gemmataceae > JBGQLF01. Next base: position 18,886 of record JBGQLF010000018.1, on the reverse strand, counting down.
CGAATTGGATGAGCCCGAAGCGCTCGCCAGGGATGCTGTCATCCAGTGCTCCAAGTTCCCGTCTCTTCTGCAACGACGACGACCTCCCGCCGCTGCGCCGCCTGGTATGACGCGAAGACCAGGCCCATGGTCCGTAACGTGTCCGCTCCGTCGGTACAAAACGGAGTTCCTGTCTCCAGGCACTCCAGAAAATGCGCCTGCGCCGCTGCGTAACTCGCAACCAGCGGATCGTCAGCGAGCGCCACCGGCAGCGCCTGCGAACCGCCTGCGCTTCGGTCCAGGCACAGTTGGCCGTCCTTTTCCACGTGCAACGTGGCCGCATCTCCCTCCAGACTGGTGTCGAATAATCCCCACTCGGGACGACTCCGCTGCGTGGCTGTGGCCCAGCTCAGATCAAGCAAAGCCGTCCGGTCCGGATAGCCAAGCGTTACCTGAGCCACATCTTCCCCGCGCTGGGGACCGATCCGCTGCGTCGTACACGTCAACCAGGCCGGTTCACCGAAGAAGAAGCGTGCCAGATCGACGGCGTGGGGCCCAATCTCGTACAGAATCAGACGTGGCATGTCGGCGAAGTACGGTTGTAGACTCAAGCCGTCTGGACGCAGACAGCGCTGATCGTGCATGGCCAGTCGCAGCCGAAAGGGTCGGCCAACCGTGCCGCGGGTCAGCTCCTCTTTCATGCGGAGGTACCAGGCGCGCCAGCGGAAGTTCTCGTGGATCATCAGTCTGACGTCGGCGCGGACACACTCGGCCACCAGGGCATAGAGCTCGTCCAAGTTCGGCGCTGCGGGCTTCTGGCACAAGACCGCCATGCCATGCGCCGCGGCCAAACGCACCAAGGGGAGATGCGCCTCCGGTCTGGTGCAAATCTCCACGAAATCAAGGCGCTCCCTGGCAAACAGCTCTGCCGCGTCGGCATAGGCAGTACAAACTCCGTGCGCACACGCCGCCTTGGCCCGGGCCAAATCCGTATCACAGACTGCGATCAGCCGCCCTCGGGTCTGTTGCGTCCAGGCTCGCAGATGGAACTGGGCCACGTAGCCACAACCAATCAGTGCGCCCTGCAAAGGAGCCATGCTGTCGTCTCCGCGCAACGAACTCGGCAGCGCCCACACGCGCCGAGGCCAGCGACTTTGCTACGGCGCAAGGCCAGTTCACTCCAGGTCCCAGTCGATAGAGTTATCCCGGCCTACGTGAACTTCACAAGCAAGGCCAGACAGTTCCGGGTCGCGGTACTTCTCGGCGATGAGTGGGCGCGGCAGCACGAAGCGCCGTCCCGTGCCCGTGATCGAGGGCACCTCCACCGCGGCCACCGTGACGCGGTGCCAACCGATGACCGCTCCCAGCGCGTCAGCACTTCGGAGTACATAGGTTCCATCCCGTTGAATCTCCGCCCGTGCAAGCGGGCCATGGCTCCCGCGTAGGGGATCCGGTGTGAAGACAATCACACCCGAACGAAGGGGCACCCCCCGGCAAGAGACTTTCCCGTGCACCGGCGCGAGCCGTTCCGGACCGCGATCGCATCCCAGAGCCAGAAAGACTAAGGTGGCAACCATCCCGAGTCGTATTACTCCGGCAAGAAAGATCGTTAGGTAGGACGGGTCTCCAGACCCGTCCGGACGGCTCTGGAGAGCCGTCCTACGTGACCAGCTTTCTTGCCGGGGCAATAGCGACAACCGCGACTGGCGCATGAAGTGGCCTCAGCCTCTTTTGTCGAGTCGTTCCGTGCAGATGCATGCCGCCTGGCTGCCCGAGGCAATGGCTGGCCAGGCGGCGGGATCATAACATGCAGATCCGGGTCGGCCAAGCCCACCCGTCGAGGAAGCCGGGCTGGGAGCCCTCGACATTGGGAGGGGGAAGGGTTCATCTTGACCTCTCACGCCGGCTTGAGTACAAACCAGCCCTCCATCACAAGGCTCATGGGCAGCTTTGGCCATGCCTACAGCCGGAGAGCTCCGCTGGCGGGTCCGGTAGCTCTCGTGTCAGGTTTCCGGAACGAGGAGAACAGAACCGTGAAGAGGACAGTCTGTATCTTGGCGGGGGTCGTAGCGCTGATGGTGGCGGCCTATGTCGGCAGCCATCTCCAGGCGCAGAGTCCGCAGTCGCCAGGGGGAGCGCCCGCGGCGACGGCACCGCTGCGCACGCGCATTGCCCTGGTAAACCTCAATTATGTCATCAAGAACTATGATAAGTACGTCACCTTTCAGGGAGAGATGAAGGCGGACATCACGAATTACGACAAAGAATACGAGAAAATGCAAGATGGGCTGAAGCAATGGCAGACACGCTTGCAGCAATTGGCGCCGACCGAGGCCCCCAAGCGTGATGAAGCCGAGCATGCCATCCGGGAATACCAGCGGCGCTTGCAAGACATGAACGAGGAGGCCAAGAAGAGGCTCGGGAGCAAGGCGGACACGCAGGCGGTGATCCTCTACAAGGAAGTGGAGACCGCCGTGCAGCGCTATGCGCGCGGCAACGAGATCGAGCTGGTCCTGCACTTCAATGATGCCACGGGCGAGACCGAGGTCAATCACCCGGCAAACATCCAGCGCAAGATCCAGACGGGTGCCTGCATGCCGATGTATGCCGCCCCGGGCATGGATATCACCAAGCCGATCATCGATCTGCTCAACCAGAGTTACCGCGCGGCCATGGGTGCTCCCGCCGCTCGTGCCCCGGGACAGTGAAACACACGCTCCTAGCCGGCCGGGAAACCCCCGGCCGGCTAACCGGTTGGGTCGGGGGTTTCGCAGCCCAAAAACTTCGCCGCAGTCAAGGAAGACGACGAACGTGAGAAGGGACCATTACCGCTATCAGCGGACCATCGCCCGGTTGGCAGAAGTCCAGGGGAGAGGTTTTCTCACCGGTGCGAAGGTGCGTCTGCGCTTCCGCCCGGCTCCCCCCAACACGGGCATCCGTTTCGTGCGCATCGATTTACGTTCGCGGCCAGTTGTCGCGGCCACGATCGACCAGGTGACAGGTGTCGAGAGGCGGACCACGCTGGGCCACGCGCCAACGAATGTGATGCTCGTCGAGCATGTCCTCGCCGCGCTCGCCGGCCTGCGTTTGGACAACTGCTACGTGGAACTGAACGCTCCCGAGCCGCCCGGCCTGGACGGCTCCGCGCAGGGGTTCGTGGATGTGTTGCAGGAGGCCGGGAGTGTTAACCAGCCAGCTCGCCGGCAAGTGTGGCGCGCGAGCGCGCCGGTTCGGGTGGCACAACCCGGAGCCACGCTGGCTCTCCATCCCACCTTGGAGAACGAATTCAAGGTCAGTTATATCCTCGACTATGGCCTGCATGCTCCCATCGCTCGCCAAGCTTATACTGCCGTAATCACACCCGAACAGTTCCGCACCAATCTGGCACGCTGTCGTACGTTTCTCCTGGAGTCCGAGGCGGTCGAGCTACGCCGCCAGGGACTGGGAGCGGAACTGACCGTGGCGGACCTGCTGGTCTTTGGCCCGAACGGGCCCCTCGGCAACCAGCTGCGTTACGCGGATGAGCCCGCACGTCATAAGGTCCTGGATTTGGTCGGCGATCTGGCCTTGTTGGGCCACGACTTGTGCGGCCACCTCGTGGCTTATCGGTCTGGCCATGCGCTCAATATCGAGCTGGTTCGTGTACTCGCCGGCCAGATGGTCCAGACGGCGCAGCGGCCCTTTCAACGCTTAGCCGCCTGAACGGAGCCTGAAGCGCCCGCAAAGGCGAAAGGAAATGCGCCCGGTGTCCTTTCGTCTTTGACGCAGAACCCGCCGGAGGAATTCATGCCACGTCTGCGGATGGGCGTCATCGGAGTCGGTCACCTAGGCAAAGAGCACGCTCGCATCCTGTCGGGCTTCCCTGAAGTCGATCTCATGGGCGTGGCGGACGTCAGCAGCGAGCAAGCCCAGCTAGTGGCCCGCCGCTGCGGTTGTACCTGGTCGAACGATTACCGCACTCTCCTGGACCGCCTCGATGCAGCCGTGGTGGCCGTGCCCACCATTCATCACCACGCCGTTGCCGCCGACCTGCTGCGGCACCGCATCCCGGTCCTTGTGGAAAAGCCTCTCGCCGCCACGCTAGCCGAAGCCGAAGCCCTGCTCGCCCTGGCACTGCGGCAGCGCGTGATCCTCCAGGTGGGACATATTGAACGCTTCAATCCGGCCGTCGAGGATCTCCTGAGCTATCGCCTCCAGCCGAAATACATCGACTGCGAGCGCCTGGGGCCCTTCTCGGGTCGCTCCACCGACATCGGGGTTGTGCTCGACTTGATGATCCATGACCTCGACTTGCTGTTGGCCCTGCTGCACGTGCCGGTCCGAGCCGTGGAAGCGCTGGGGGTCTCCGTCTGGGGAAGTCATGAGGACGTTGTCAACGCCCGCTTGACGTTTACGGATGGTTGCGTGGCCAACGTCACCGCCAGTCGAGCGAGTGCCGTTCCGCGTCGTCAACTCAGGCTCTGGGCCCCGGAAGGATACGTCTGCGTCGATCTCGCCAAGCGGCAAATGACGCTGATCCAGCCGTCCGAGCAGCTTCGCCAATCGGGTCTCGATCCGTGCAAGTTGGAGCCTTCCGCTCGAGCCCTCCTCAAGGACGAACTCTTCAGCCGCTACTTGCAAGTGCGCGATCTTGATTGTGGTAATGGGAGCGATCCGCTGACCCGCGAGTTGCAACATTTCGTAGGCTGCGTGCAGACCGGCAGCCGGCCCCGGGTGAGTGGCGCGGAGGGGTGCGCGGCGATCGCCTTGGCGAGCCGCATCCTCGACTGCATCCGGTCGCACGGCTGGGAAGGACAGTCGAACGGCCCCACGGGACCGTTGCAGTTGCCGCCATCGCTTGGTCCGCTCTTCCGGCTTCCTGCCACCGACGCCGCTGCTTGAAATCACAATTCTTTGTTGCACATGTTTAGCCCTGAGCGCTCGGGCGAGCGCGAAGCCCGCGCTCGCCCGAGTGCTCAGGGCTAAACGAGATGTAACAAGATGTTTTGTGGACTCAATTCGGATAACCGACTGGTGACGGCGCCATCGTGCCAGTTCGTGGGGACGGATTGGATAGGAATTGTGGGGTGCCGAGGCGCACGCTCGGCGGTTGCCACTGATCCTGAGATGCCGGCGTTGCTGAGGCACTTCCCGTGGCCTGCGGGCGCGAGGCGGCAGTGGGGTAATATTCGGGCAGATAGCCCGGCCGATTCCCTGCGGACCGACGCACTGCCTCGTCATCGACGCCTGGCGCCTGGCCGCGGAACACGGGCGTCGGTGTCTCGGTTAAGGGCTGGGCCGGCGGCGCAGTCAAGCGAACGATCGTGCGCGAGGCTGGATCCGCGGCCGGTGGATTCGGATTGCGTGCGAGTAACGTCGGCTGCTGGCGCGTGTTCCTCAGATAGCTCAGCCAGGCCTTCTCCAGCTCATCGACGGTGCTGTAGCCGTAGTGAGTGCGCACGGCACTATCCCAGCCGTATTGCATGCCGTGAGCCACAAAGCGTAAGAACGCCGGCCGATTGCTGGAGGCGACGAGAAAATTGGATACGGAGTACCCCTCGGCATAGAGGGCCATCAGGTTGTGCGGATATTCCGTCAGCACGAAGAGCCGGCGCAAGGGAATCTCCTGCCTCTGATTCAGGATCTGTCGCACGAGCTGATCATGCCGGCCGCGCTCGAGATCGTCCTCGGAGAGAACCGAACCGCCCTCATCGGCCCAGCGCGGCACCGGCCGGCCAAAATAGTAAGCGAAGACCGTGTGGGTGATTTCGTGCGGCAAGACGCTATTCAGGACGCGCTCCAGCGTACCTTCGATATTCATTTCTAGGACACGTCCATAACCTTGGTCGAAAGCGAATGAGGTGGACCCGCCGGCGCCGCCCATGGTGACTTTTACACGGAGGGGACAGGGTTCCGGCCAATTCGGCATATCTTGACCGAGCCATTCGTGCGCTTTTTCGCGACGATACTGCTCCGCCTTCTGACCGATTTGCTGGGCGACTGGAAGGGTGGGCGCCTGGACGACGAAGTTCGTCGTGCGATACGACGCTCCCAACGAAGCCAGAGCCCCTGCGAGCACGAAGAGGAGATGTCGGCGCGTAGGCATACCTGGTGCCCTCCGGAACGGGTGCGGGAGATGAGTCGCAGAATGGCGAGCTCCCAGCGGGATGTGTCCGCTGCAAGTCTACAGCAAAACCCGAGCCGAGGTCGGCGCCTGCGGACCGCTTTTCCACCGTGGTGGACCTAATGTGCCGTGTGCAAGGAACTTCGGGATCAGGAAAACTGGTGGGCGCGAAAACCGAGTGCGGAGGTGTTTTGTAAGTCTTACCAAGGGGCTGGAAACCGACTGCTACGTTTTGACCAGTTCTGGATTGATGAGCCCGACGCGCCAGCGAGGAAAGCCGCCGGCTTTCCTCGCTGGCGCGTCGGGCTCATCAATCAACGCGCTTCTCACTTCGTCGGAGCACTGTCGATCCCCGGCGGCACGAGCGATTTGAGGAGTTGCCCATTGGCACCATTGTAAAGTCGTACAACGCCCTCTTCGCCGCCCGCTGCCACGACACTGCCATCGGGACTGACGCCGACGGCATAGACAAAATCGTTGTTGCCCCCGAAATTACGCACCGTGCCACCGCTGTTGACATCCCAGAAGCGGACTGTTTGATCGCCGCTACAGGTGACGATCTGCTGGCTCGCGCCGATGAATAACAGCCGGGTCACCTGTTTGCCGTGGCCGTTGATCGTCCGCACCTGTTCGCCCTTCTCGTAATCCCAGACCTTGATGGCATTGTCCGCCCCGGCGCTCGCGAGTAACTTGCCGTCGGCCTTCCAGCCCACGTCCAGGACATGGTGCGTGTGCCCTTCGAAGGATTTGACGAATTTGCCACTGGGAATCTCGAAGACCTTGACAAACTTGTCGGCAGCGCCGGTGGCCAACTTCGTGTTATCCGGACTGAAGCAGACGCCGAATACCGTGTCACTATGACCGTTTTTGATGTCAACCACGAGATCGCCGGACTCCACGTCAAAAACCTTGATCTCACCGTCTTCCGATGGGGCACCCCCACCGGTAGCCAACAGCTTGCCGTTGGACGAGAACGCCAGCGCCACAACCCGATCGGCGAACCCAGTCAACCGGCGCCGCAGCGTTCCCGTGGGCGCATCCCACAGAACGACTTCCTGGTAGCTTCCGCTCGCCAGGTATTTCCCATCCGGACTGAACGCCAGCGCCTCGACGATCGACAGGTGGGCGGCGACAACCGGCTTCTGGTCGGCGCCAAGCAGGTCCGGAGAGGCCAGCGTGCGGATAGGAGTGCCCGAGCCGGCATCGTAAATGTGGATCTGGTTGGCCCGTCCGGCTGCCACAGTGGACTTGTCGGGGCTGACAGCCACGGCCCGGACTGGCGTTAGCGTGGGGGGTAGTGCGGTGAGGATGATTCTCGGCTGTTCGCGCTTGCTTGTCGGTGCCTTGGCCCCTTGATCAACCCAGAGCTTCAACAGCGCCAATTCCTCCGGCGTTAGGGGCTCTTCGTTCTTGGGCGGCATCAACGGTTTCTCCGTCTTGCCGGCAGCCTGGATGAGCAGGCTCGCGGCAGACTTGCCGGGGATGATCGCGGGGCCACGCTTGCCGCCCTTCAGGAGGGTCTCGTACGTGCCCATGTCAAGTTTGCCTTCCTTGATCATGCCGCCGTGGCAGAACTGGCACTTGTTGATCAGGATCGGCTCGATATCCTTCTCGTAGGACAGCGGTTCCTTGGGGGAGATGGTGATCACCTGAATCGGCGGGATCACCGCCTTCTCTTTTTTGTCTTGCGCCGCCACCACACCGCTGAACAACCCCACCACGCACGCTGTCAGAACGAACCGCATCTCGGAGTCTCCGAAAGTTAGTCAGTAGTCAGTGGTCAGTAGCAACAGACAAAGCAAGCTTCCCGTTCTTTGCTGCTGACTACTGACTATTTAACGACATTGACGTTGATCTTCGTATCGTGGACCGTCGGCACATTTCCATTTTGCTGCGCGATGGCGCGGACGATCAGGTCGGGCCGGCTGCCTGGCATGGCGTCGGGCTGCACGGTGAGGATGAGCTTTGCCTCGTTCATGCCCGCGGGGATGGAGACCTCTTCAGCCTGAACGCCCTTGACGTTCTCGGGCAGGACCAGTTGCACCTTGAATTCGCCCATGAAGTTGTGCAGGCGGGCGACCTTCACTACCAGTTCCGTCGGGGTGCCGAGCTTCAGCATCGGATTCGAGTTGGAAACCGTCAGCGTGGCCACCTGCTGCGGCAAGACTGTGAGCGCAATCGGCACCGATGGTTGCACGATGATGACATTCGGCTTCTGCTTCGCCGTCGGATCCTTGTTGTATGGCATCTGGGTTTGGGCCCGCAGCACCAGGTTGTAGGTCCCTAGCGCCGCACCCGTCCGCACGTCGAACACTGCCTTGGCCTCGTTCTTGTCTGCTGCCACAGTCAGCGGCTGGTTGTTGTTGAACAGGAGATTAGGCATGGGGTCCAGTGCTGTGATTTGCAGTGGTGCTTTCAAGTCAGGCCATAGACGAGCAACTTTCAGCGTCACCGTCACCTTTGAGCCTTGCGTGGTCGCGGATTTATCCGGGGTCGCCGTCAATTGGAACGGAGCCTTTTCCCGAACCGCGAGAACCAGGCTGCGGTCCAGTCGGCTGACCGTGGGAATGTTTTGTTGCTCCTGTGTGGGCCAGGTGACGCTTGCCGGCCGTGCTTCTCGCTCCACGTGCTGTCCCGCGATCAGCGCGGTGCCCTTGACCTTGATTTCGCCTGTCCAGATCGGGGCATCGGCTGCGGCACTGACCACGAGCGTCGCCTGTTTCAGGCCACTCCCGATAGTCTGCGGTGGACAGGTTATTCCCGGCGGCAATCCTTCCACGGTCAGGGCGACCTCGCCATTCCAGCCTTCCTGGCGCCACGCCAGGACGGTGTAATACTCGTTACCCCCTTGCAGCACACAACAGCTATCCGGCCGCCGATCTGCCGGAGGCATTACGATGAGCCGGAAGTCCGGCCGTTCCGGCGCAATGCGCACCCGGTAGAGGAAATGGGGACCGGCACGAGTATCGGCGTCCCGACTGCTGACCAGGAGCTGATACTTCCCGTCGGCCGGCACTACGAAACGATAGGTGGGCGGATCCGTGGAGCGCGTGAAAAACTTGACCGGCGCCAGGCTATCCGCGGTGTCGTCCAGGTCCACGAGCGTCTGCTTCGTGTCCGCGCGGCGCAGGAGGGCATAAAGATCCACCGGCGTTCCGAGCCGCTCGCTCAACACCTCCAGGGTATAAACCTCGCCTTTCTTCGCGGCGAAGGCGTACCAATCGCGATCGCGGCGTTTCTCAATCCGGCCAGCGATTTCGCAGGGAAGCGTGATCTCCTGGGCCGTTTCCGGAGTGTCATTGGCCTCATTGTCGAGGACAACCGGAGCCCGGGCGTACGTCACCAGGAAGGGATTCGAGCTACCCGCAGGACTGCGCAGGCGATACTCAAAGCCGTCGAGCACCGACGTGACGGGCGCGACCCGGCCGCTGAAGCCGAGGTGTTGCAGGGCCAGCGCATCCTGCGGCCCCACCAACGTCACGGTGGTCTTCTCCAGGACCCGGCCGTCGATCACGGCGGAGGGATCGAGCTGTCCATTGGGCAAGTTTCGTCCAAAGATGGTCACTTGCGTCGACTTCCCCGGCTCCACGACCGGCGGGTAGATCGCATCGATCCAGGGTGTCGTCGTCAGACTCAGACGATAGAAATGCTCGACGCTGCCCTGGGTGTGTGTGAATTCGTAGAGGCGGATGAAGTAGTCGCCGTCAGCCGGCAGGGTGGAATCGAGCAAGGCGTCATTGTTGTGATAATGGCGGTTGAAAGCCAAAGGCTGGCCGGCCGCGTCGTACAGTTCCAGGGCCGCCCGCAGCCGGCTGTCGATGCTCGATGTCAGACAGCTGGCCGTGACCCGTTGTCCTTTTTTGCCGCTGAAGACGAAGTAATCGACATCCGTCGGTGCCGCGATGACGCCATGGACGGTGCTGTTCAGCTCGAGGCGCTGGGCCTGGGGCACATCGTTGTTCGGCTCCTTCTCCGACACCTCGGGCAGGTCACCGACCACGAAGGCACGCGGATTGCTGATGCCCCACTTATTGATGAGGCGGACATCGTGGATCCCTAGCGGCGCATCGGCGGCGATCGTCACTTTGAATTTGCTGACGGGCGCCGGGGCTGCGGGCTTCGCAGCCGGCTTGCTGGGATCAGGCGGCGGGGGCGGCGGGGGCGCGATCGGCTCCGCCCGAAGCCCTGGATGGCTAAAGAGCAAGCCTTGAGACTCTTCGATATCCTGCCCGGTGAACGTTACTTCAAGGGTAGTGCCGGCTCTGCCGCCGCACGGCGCGATAGCCAGCAAGCGGGGATTCGGCAGTCCGTTGGGCGGCTGCGGTGGCTGGGCCCTGCACCAATCAGCCAGCAGGACGCAGGCAACCAGCGCCATGCCGGCGCGGATACCGAACCTTCCTGTCACGGCCGGTGACCGGTTCGCTCGCATAGCATCGTCCCCTCTCTGGAGTGCTGAAAATCCTGACGGAGCAAGCCTATCCTGGAAGGAGTGCTTGGGTAGGTGGCCGAATTCCGCACGGCAGCGCCGCGGTTCACTCGAAGATGCGGACCCAACCACCGGCCCGCGTACTTGGCTGGTCCGCTGTAGGGGCTGGGCACAAGCAAGGCAGCGGAATCCTCGCCCGGCGGGCACTGGTTGTTCAGGCCGATCCAAATACCTCTCTATCCATGATATAGGATGGTAATCCTTCCGGCGCCGACCGTCAAGCAGGTTCGCGTCCAACAAGCCAGGCGCGCCTGGGGCGCCTTGGCTGCGACGCTTCGCTATAACAGCTACCCAGGCCGGCGCGCGCTTTGGCCGCTGCGGGCTCCGTCCACTCCCTAGCAAAGGTGCCTCGTATGGACACACTCACCATCCCTATCCTCATCCTTCTCATCAGTGAAGTGGTGGTGTTCGTCGCTGCCTTGTTCCTGCTCAGCGGCGGCAATACTCAACGGATCGGAATCGCCTTCCGCTCGTTCCGCCACGCTCTGCGTGATCAATCCTTCGCGGACGAAGCATGCAAGCTGCTCACACCCCCGGAGCCGAAGGAATTGCCGCCTTCCAAACCGTCGGGAGCGCCCTTGCGCTTGCTGGCCTTGCTCCAGCGTGAGGGCCGGTTGCTGGATTTCCTTCTCGAAGACATTCAAGCGTATCCCGATGCCCAAATCGGAGCCGCGGTGCGCGACATCCACCGCCAATGCCACGCGGCCTTGAACGAGCATCTCGAGCTGGAACCGGTCCTGCCGCAGACGGAGGGCGCCAGCGTCGAAGTGCCGGCGGGCTTCGATCCCTCCGCCATTCGACTCACGGGCAATGTCACTGGACAGCCGCCCTTTCGCGGCACCTTGCAGCATCACGGCTGGCGCGTCAAAGCGTTGAAGCTGACACCGCCGCCGGAAGGACAGGATGAATTGGTACTGATGCCAGCGGAGGTGGAGCTACCGTGAGAAGGGCGACAACTCGAGCAGCGAGCCCATTGGGGCCGGGACGCAGGTTAGGCCAGCGGGAGTCCCTGAGCATCGGGCAGCTTACGGAGCAGGATTCGGACGAGGTCGAGCAGATACCAGACACCGACGCCGCCGAGGGTGAGCAGCTTGAGGACACCCAAGCTGCTGTAGCCGAGGTAGAAGCGGTCGGCGCCGAACAAGCCTAGCAGGAGCGACAACACCAATGCAGTCTTCCAACTCCTGCTCGCAACGTCGGTCATGGCGGGATTCCTTCCCCAATTGGAACAGGACGCCGGGAGGCAGGCACCTGCCTCGATCGGTCGAGCGATGCAGGCAAGGGCGATAACCCGTACCGGGACGCTGCGGCTCCACCGTGAAGCCGCGCGTTGCGATGCAGGTGCCGGGCTTTGCAGCTTCGCTAATTGAGCGAAAACCGCGCGTGGAAGGACAAAACCGGCTCCAGGACTTGCTTGGGCACGGACCGCGGCACAGGGCGGCTCGTGGCAAGGTTTTTGCGGCGAGTTCTCCGGCTGATGGTCTTGGGAGAAGAGACGAGAGTCATCGCCGCCAAGGTCAAACCCGCGACGGCGAACAGCGAAGCTAAGCGAAACATTCACTACTCCAGCAAAGGTGCCACGTTGCACCTAGCCGCTTGGGAGCACAAGCTCTCGCAGCTGGTATGAACGAAGAATTCTACTCCCCTGGCTATTCGGAAGCAAGCTGGACAGGAGAAGATCTCGGGCAAAATGGATGGGCGATCGCCGAGTGAGCTCAGCCCTGATGAGGAACGAAGAGGGAAGTCTGGCACTCCCATTCTTGAGCCGAGGTGTGCCGTTGTTCTCGTTGAGGGATGTCGCAGTTTCAAACCTTTGGGAGCAACTCTCGTACAGCTAGAATGAGAGACGAGGGCCGAAGGGTGAAGGCCGGGGGATCAAGTGCCGATCCCTCGTCCTTCGGCTTCCGCCCCTCGCGAAGGAGCATTTGCATGAAGGTCCTGGTCATCGGCAAGGGCGGCCGGGAGCACGCCCTGGTATGGAAATTGTCCCAATCTCCACGGGTGGAGCGGGTCTTCTGCGCCCCTGGCAACGCCGGTACGGCGGAGGAGGCGGTCAATGTCCCGATAGACTTCAACGATTCTGAGCGCCTTGTTCGCTTCGCCAAGAAAGAAGACATCAGCCTGACCGTTGTCGGACCCGAAGATCCCCTGGCTCAAGGAATCGTCGATCTCTTCCAGCGAGCGGGTTTGCGCATATTCGGCCCGTCACGCGAGGCGGCCCAGATCGAGGCCAGCAAGGTCTTCGCCAAGCAGCTGATGCGTCACGCGGATGTTGCCACATCCGAATTTCGCATCTGCGACCACCCCGATCCAGCCCGGCACTATATCGAATCACGCGAATATCCCGTCGTCGTCAAGGCGGATGGGTTGGCGGCGGGGAAGGGCGTAATCGTTTGCTCGAACACCGCGGAAGCGCTGGCGGCGATTGACCGCATCATGGTCCGCGAAGAATTTGGACGAACCGCCGGCCGGCAGGTCGTGATCGAGAAGCGGCTGGAGGGCGAGGAACTGAGTATTCAGGCCCTGGTGTCGGGACGCGCCCTGTTCCCACTGCCGCCGACTCAGGACCACAAGGCGGCTTTCGACGCTGACACCGGGCCCAACACGGGCGGCATGGGTGCCTACTGCCCGGCGCCGCTGGCCACGCCGGAATTGCTCCAGGAGATTGAATCGTCCATCCTGGTGCCGATCGTCCACGCCCTCAAGCGTGGCCGGCGACCCTTTCGGGGCATACTCTATGCGGGCATCATGTCCACCAATCAGGGAACGCGGGTGCTGGAGTTCAACTGCCGCCTCGGGGATCCCGAGACGCAGCCACTCCTGATGCGGCTGCGGAGTGACTTGCTCGATCTCCTGGAAGCGACGCTGGACGACCGCCTGGATGAGCTCCCCGAGGAAAGTGTGCAGTGGGACCCCCGGCCGGCCGTGTGCGTCGTGATGGCCAGCCAGGGCTATCCCGGCACTTACGCCAAGGGCAAGGTGATCACGGGTCTGGCTGAAGTGGCCAAGCTCCCGGATGTCAAGGTCTTCCACGCCGGTACCAAGCTGGAAAACGGCCTCGTGGTCAGCGATGGAGGGCGCGTCCTGGGCGTGACGGCGCTGGGCGAAACCCTCGTAGACGCCAAGCGCACGGCGTATGAGGCGGCAGCTCGCATTCATTTTCAGGGCGCATTCTACCGACGCGATATTGCGGACAAAGCACTCAAGTAAAGAGCAGTCCGGCTGTCTTTTGTCTTACTTCTTACTTGATACGCACGCGCCGGCCTTCGATGTGCAAACGCTTCTCCGCAAACAGCCGAATCGCCTCGGGATAGGCTTCACACTCCTGCTCGTACACCCGAGCCGCGAGCGTCTCGGGCTTGTCGTCATCGAGCACTGGCACCGTCCGTTGCAAAATGATCGGACCATGATCATATTGATTATCGGCGAAGTGAACCGTGCAGCCGGTGACCTTGACCCCATAAGCCAAGACCGCCTCATGCACGTGATGGCCGTAGAAGCCCTTGCCACAGAAGGCCGGGATGAGCGAGGGATGGATGTTCAGGACGCGACCCAGGAAGTCGTCCGGCACGAGCAGCAATTGCAGGAAGCCGGCCATACAGACGAGGTCCGCCTGGGCACCGCGGCAGAGCTCGAAGATCTGCTGGCTGAACTCTTCGCGGGAAGCACACTCCTTGCGCTCGACCACAGCCGTTGGTATACCGGCATGCTGGGCTCGAACAAGGCCGTAGGCATCGTCCCGGCTGGAGACAACCTGCACGACCTGGGCTGGCAACCGGCCATCGGCAATGCGGTCAAGCAGGTTTTGCAGGGTAGTGCCGCCGGCACTCAGAAGGACCGCAAGACGGGGTGGGTGCTGCATGGGAGGCGTTCTCGCGGGCGACTGAGCCAAAGGCTGGCGCTCATTCCATGCTGAGAGGATACCATCTCGCTAGGTGGTCGCTCAATCTTCCAAAGCGATCTCCCGAGAAAAGCGCTGGCATCTCCGCCTGCGAACCACTATCTTGCAAGGAGCAGGCATTTCTGGCGACGACCCATTCGGGGAGGGCTTCTCATGGCACGGGCAATGCGAATTGGTGGAATGGCTTTCAGCCTCGTCGTGCTCTTGACGGCGCCCGTGTCAGCTGCGGACGAGCGTGCCATCGAGAAGGCCATCGATCGCGGGGTAGCTTTCCTCCGGCAACTTCAGCAACCGGATGGCACCTGGCCGCGCCACGAGATCGGCGCCACCGCCTTGGCCAGCTTGACCTTGCTCGAGTGCGGCGTCCCCACCAACGATCCCGCGGTGCAGCGCGCAGCCGCTGTGCTCCGGCAGGCTAGTGTCCAATTGACGCATACTTACTCGCTATCCCTGGCGATCATCTTCTTCGACCTACTGGGCGATCCCGCCGACGAGCCACTGATCGAGGCGATGACCGTACGGCTCCTGGGTGGGCAGACCAGCGCCGGCGGCTGGAGTTACGAATGCCCCGGCAGCCCGGAGACGGAGACCCGCCGACTGACGAACCTGGTGCAGCAGCGCAATGAGCTGACCGCGCGGCCGGATGCGACCAGAGCCGGCGACGAGGGGATGCGCCGCGCACGCGAGCCTTCCAAGGAAATCCAACAGCAACTCGGCCTGCTCAACCGCCAGCTACCGCGCGAAGGGCCTCCGGGCGACAACTCGAACACCCAGTTCGCCACCCTGGCGCTGTGGGTCGCGCGCCGCCATGGGATGCCGGTGGACCGGGCGGTGGCGCGGCTTGACCAGCGCTTTCGCGGCAGCCAAAATGCGGACGGCGGTTGGGGCTACATTCCCAGCCTCAGCCGCCGGGGAGGCATGCACTCGACACCCGCGATGACCTGCGCCGGCCTGTTGGGATTGGCCGTGGCGTATGGGGCGGCCAATGAAGCGGTGTTGCGCACCGATCCCAAGAACAAGGACGCCAAGGCAGCCGCCAAGACCGCCCGTGACCCGGCCCGCGACCCCGCCGTCCGCGCCGGCCTGCTGACTCTGGGCGCTGCTCTTGGTCAGCCGGGCGTCCGCGGATCGTACCTGATGACACGACCTGGGGGGCAATACTATTTCCTCTGGTCCCTGGAGCGGGTCGGCATGGCTTACGGCCTGAAGACGATTGGCAAGAAGGACTGGTACGCCTGGGGCGCTGACCTCTTGGTTAGCGATCAAGCTGGGGATGGCAGCTGGCAGGGTCAGTACAGTCAAGGAGGTTGTGATACCTGTTTTGCCCTTCTCTTCTTGCGCCGGGCCAACCTGGCCCGCGATCTGAGCGCGAGTCTCAAAGGCAAGGTTAAGGACCCTGGCGAGGTCGCCCTCAAGGCGGGCGGTGTGGGCGGGGAGAGTCTCAAAGCCGTGGACCCACAGCCCGTCCCAGACACGTCGGACACGTCGTCGCGCGATGCCACCGTCAAGGGAGCGAACTCGGTGCCGGAGAAGGATAAGTTGGCTGTGCCGCGAACGCCCCAATCCAAAGAGCCCAAGCCGGTCCTGAGCCCACCTAAGGCGAGTTCCGCCCCTCCACCCAACGACAAGCCGCCGTCACGCCCCTTGGCTCCGGACCCGGCCACCCTCGACGCTGGTCAGCTCACCACGCAGTTGGTGGAGGCCCCGGTAGAGCGGCAGCCCGGCTGGCTGGAGAAGTACAAGGAGGGCAAGGGCGGAGCCTATACGCAGGCCCTGGCGGATGCAATCCCGCAGCTAACCGGCGCGACCAAGCTCAAGGCCCGCGAGGCGCTCACCGAACGGCTCATGCGCATGACAACGGTGACATTGCGCGATAAGCTTCAGGATGAGCAAGCGGAAATCCGACGTGCCGCGGCCCTGGCGAGCGCCCTCAAGGACGACAAGAAGCTTATCCCGGACTTGATCCAGCTGCTGGCGGATAAGGAAGTGCTAGTCTCTCGTGCGGCCCACGCAGCACTCCGCGACCTCACGAGCGAGGATCTCGGCCCGCCAGCCGATGCCAATCGCGCCGAACGCGCCCGGGCAATTGTCCGGTGGAAAGAATGGTGGATCAAGCAGAAGTAACCGGCACGAGACAGGCGGTCTGGCCGAAACCTCACAGGAGCCCGCGGGGTTACATCTCCTGAGTGAGGCAAGATCTTCCCGTCCTCGAGGGGGGGCTTTTGATGTACCGTCTAAGCTTGCTGACGCTGACCCTGGGCACATGGAGCCTGATCCCGGGCATTGGCTGGAGCCAAAACAAGGACCAGCCCAAGGCGCTGGCGCCGGCCATGGCCGAGCTGATCAAGGGCAGCAGCGAAGCATTTATCAAACACTTCGACAAGAACAAGGATGGGTTCTTGACCAAGAGCGAGTTACCACCCCGTTTCGCCGGACAATTTGATTACTGGGACATGAATGGTGATGGGAAGTTGGACAAGAAAGAGGTCGACGAGATGCTCTTCGTCTTGCGCCGGCGCTTTGGGTTCGAGGCTGCCACAGCCAATCGTCCCGAGGTCGAACGCATGATCCAGAATCTGCTCACGCAGATGGATACCAACAAAGATGGCAAGATCAGCAAACAGGAAGCCCGAGGCCGACTGGCCGAGAACTTCGACCAGTTGGACACGAATAAGGACGGCTTCCTGGATAAGCAAGAGCTGCGCCCGGTGGCGGTGCGGATGCTCGCCAACCAGGGCGGCGGGCCGGGCCGGGGAAATCAGCCGACGCCAGCGACCGAGAAACCGCGACCGGATTTCGATGCGCTGGACCGCGATGCCGACGGTCGCCTCACCCGAGACGAGCTCCGCGGCACGGTTTGGGCTGATCTCTTCGATCAGATCGATACGAACAAGGATGGCAAGATCGATCGCAAGGAGTTCGAAGCCTACCTGAAGAAAGAAGCCGAGAAGAATTGAAGGGCGGCACCGCTCTGCTCCGTGGTGCCGGCGGCGCGCCTGGTGGCCAGACCCGCAGGCGAGCCGCCTGCACCACGGGAGTGGTACCCGGTTTTGAACCAGCCTCCACAGCGAACGCGGTACACCCGACACAGTTCCCCCACTCCCTTTCTTCTGCATTTCCGAAAGATCCGATTTTTTTGTTGCAAAGCGCCTAATTCTCGCCATACTCCAGATTGAGCCATGTAAACTATCCCCAGACCTCGCAGCTGCAGGTCGGCCCGGACCTGTGCGAGGGGCTCCGTGTCGAGGATTCGCTTATGCGTCTGAAGAACCGTGTCCGTCAGTTTCAGCTGTTGTCCGATGAAGAGGAAGTGCGCTGGGAATGCACCTACTGCGAGGAGCAGTTCGAGGAACACGAGGTCTCGCACGATCTGACCGTGTGCGGGGACGAGGCATCCGCGGAAGGCTTTTGTCCGAATTGCAGCTAGCTGCTCAGCACACCGACGATTTCATTCCACAACCCTGGCGAGACATCGCTGGGGTGGTGCTGGGCCATGCGTTCTAACCATTCCTGGGGAGATTCGTGAGACACCTGCGCTAATGCTGCGGCCGCAATGGCCGGTGATCGGCTTAACCCGGACCCACAACAGACAAGCGTTGGCAAGCGATTTTCCAGGAAGGCCCCGACGGTCCGAATGGCGAGCAGGAGGAGCTTGTCTTCGTTGCCAGCGCCGTCCAGCAAGGGAATACGGCAGTAGACGAGTTCGCGCGGTGCCGGAGACGGCGGCTCTTCCGCGGCCAGTTCCACTACGGCCCGGATACCCGCCGTGAAGAGCTGGCGGTAATCACAAGCTTCCCGGGCATGGCCGAGCCAAAGGAGATTGGGAAAGAGTTGATTCATGGCGCTGTTCCTCGATTAGGGGAACGCCACATGTCTACTCTGCGCGGGATGGTTTGACCTAATCCTCGCTTGCGCGTCGGGCTTAGGCCCATGCGACTCGGAAAGCGCTGAACAAAAAAGTGTCCCGCTGGAGTCAGCTCGGCGTCGCCCAGTCACCGAGGTCACTCACAACGGGACATAGCTCTTTGTAGCAGGTCTCCCATGCCGTGTCCACTCGGTAGACAAAGAATTCGCAGACCTGTTGGGTGTCTGGCGCGATACAAGGACAAGGCACCCGTCCTGCTCAGCTGACTTGAAGTTGCGGCGAAGGGACTCGAACCCTTGACCTCCAGGTTATGAGCCTGGCGAGCTACCACTGCTCCACGCCGCGGCCTGAAGTGAGCCGCGGACCGGTGGGGGGCGTACACCACCCGTGCATCGGCAGCGGCTCCTCACCTTCATCATACGAGAGCTGTCAAGGAGAGCGCCCAGCCTGGTTCAAAGGCAGGTAACAGATTCGTGGCGGGCAATTTTTAAAATGGCGGGGGGTGCGGGCCACTTTGAAAAATTGCGCCCCCACCCATTTAACCAGAAAACC
>JBGQLF010000017.1:0-20499 GCA_041499985.1 Gemmataceae bacterium | reverse complement strand
TCGGCCAGCTCGCGCAGCTGTGCCTTTTCGGGTGGTTCGGCCAGGCCGTACTGCCGTTGGACGCCGACGCGGAGGCCCCAATCATCCACGGGCAGCACATCGAGTCGGCCCAGGGAAAAGATCAGAAACATCTCCGCGGTCCAGCGACCGATGCCCCGAACCGGAACCAAGCGTGCAATCACTTCCTCATCGGGCAAGGCGGACAGTTCCGGAAGCGGAACGGCGCCGCTTTGCACCTTCTCGGAGAGGTCGCGCAACGACCTGGCCTTGGAC
Organism: Gemmataceae bacterium; assembly: GCA_041499985.1. Lineage (GTDB taxonomy): Bacteria > Planctomycetota > Planctomycetia > Gemmatales > Gemmataceae > JBGQLF01. Next base: position 20,226 of record JBGQLF010000017.1, on the reverse strand, counting down.
GCGGACAGCCCCGCCGTGCGCAGTGACTCATCGGAAAGGCTCAGGATCGGCCCCGGTGCCACGCACTCCGGCGCCAGCGCTTCCTGCAAACGGGCATGGATCGATGCGGCGGCCTTGGTCGAGATTTGCTGCGCGATGATCGACCGCACCAGCGCCGCAAAATGGTCCGGACTTGGGGCCAACTGGCACGGTCCGACGCCGGCGATCAGCCGTTTGAGTACCGGATCCCGGCGCGCCAGGTGGCGCTGAGCTTTGGCAAACACCGACGGCATGACGACAAAGGTCCTTCCTGAGGCGGAAGCCCCTCGGGCGGGCAGGACTTCCGCAACCTTCATGCGACAACTGAACGTTCCTACATGATAACAAGGGTCCTGCTCGAGTACCAAGGCCAGGGGATTCTCGTTTGTGGGCAACCGCTCGGTTGCAACTCCGTCTCGCCAAAAGGATGAGGTTCGGTCATCCAGGTTGGCACTGGATTTGCGGTTTATCTTTTCTGGAACTTCGTGAAGTCCCCGACGAGCGGGGACTCTTCGTTTCCGGCGCGCGCAGCCGTGCGCGCGGTCAAGATATCAAGGAGCTACCATGCCTCATAATCCGTCTCCGCTGCCCATGCCGGAGCCTGAGCCGATGCCGGAGCCCGAACCTGGCTTGCCGCCGGAACCGGAACCGCCGATGCCGGGTCCCACTGCCCTGCGGCCGCAGGCAACTTGGGGCCTGGTTGATCCTCGGGACATGGGTCCCGCGCCGGGTGAGCCGTCCCCCAGTCCTCCCAGTTTGCCGCCAGAGCATCCCGGACCAGGCCGGCCGCATGAAGATGTACCGCCGCGGCCGGGGTTCCCCGTGGAAGAACCCATGGCTCCCCAACCGGGACCTCCATCTGCACCGCCCGCTCCGATGGAGCCGCCTGTATGGGATCACGGACCGACGCCGGTTGCGAGCGACGTAGCCTGAAGCGTGGAAGCGAGAGACGACCATGCTGCCGTTCGATCACATTGGGCGCGACTGGCGTGATGAGAACCGGTTCCGGCGCGTGGTTCTGGAAGTGTTGTTCGCCGTCTGCGCCCTGTTGCTGTTGCCGTTCATCCTCTTGGCGCTGTTCCTCTGGGGCTTGTGGCGCTGGAGCCAGGCGTGGACAACCTGAGGCGAAAGAATTATCCTTGTGCTTGTTGCTTGTTCGGGAAGCCGGACAATCCGGGGCAGATATCATGCAAGCGGGAGGAGACCCCTTGTGGCAGAAGTAAAGATTCCCGAAAACCTGTGGCAAGACTTTGTGGCCATGGCACGTCAGCAACGAGCTAAGCCGGAGGCATTGGCGGAAAAGGTGCTGCGGGACTACCTTCAGCGCGTGGCCGATGAGGATCTCCTGGCCCACTCCGAGCGCTCAGTTCGGCGCCAACGATTCCGGGTCAAGGACACCGAAGAGATCATCTGTCAATACCGCCGCGAGACGAAGAAACTCTAAAATATGGTCGTGCGGAAGAAACGCATTCTGGTGGTAATCGATACGAACGTCTTTGTACGCAACTTCAAGGCGCGCCGAAACACCAACGCCAACCGGCGTGTTATTCGACTGTGGTTACTGGAAAAGCGCCTGCAACTGATCGTCAGCCGTGAAATCGTGGCCGAATACTTGGATATCTTCCACGAAGTCGTCGGCATGGATGCCGAGACAATCGAGCAATGGCGTCTACGCTTCGAGGAAGATAGCCGCTCGACTCTCGTGCGCTTGGCCTATCGCTACACCGCAAGTCGTGATCCGGATGATAATCTGATGCTGGCAACGGCCCGATCAGGGCAGGCCAAATACTTGATCACCAACGATCGTGACTTGTTGGACCTGCCCGATCTTTTTCGACGTACCCTGCCGTTTACTATCCTACGACCTCAAGAGTTCTTGCAAGAATTGGAAGAATCGCGCTAGCTGACAAAAAGCGGAACAGTCGCCGCCTCACACGGAGCCCCTCCCTCTTCTTGTGCATGTCCCCGGCCTGCGCGCTTGCCCGAAGCTTGCGGCTCAACCAAGCAGCGCCACTTTTTTCCAGAAAACCATACCCGTCGCCACTTCTCCCGACTCTTATAGAGAGAACGATCCTTTTGCGGGAGAGACGACATATGGCCCCGGCACAACTTGATACCGTCCTCCAGCACCTCCGCAAGCTCTTCGGCACGGGCAACGTCGCAGACGTGACCGACGCCCATCTGCTGCAACGCTTTGCCGCCGAGCGTGACGAAGCCGCTTTCGCCGCCCTCGTGCAGCGCCATGGCCGGCTGGTCTGGAGTGTCTGCCAGCAAGTGCTGCATCATGAGCACGACGCCGAGGACGCCTTCCAGGCGACCTTCCTGGTGCTGGCGCGCCGAGCTGCCTCGATCCACCGCGGCGAGGCGGTCGCCAGCTGGCTGTACCGGGTGGCTTATCGCATTGCCCTCAAGGCAGGAGCGGCCAGAGCGAAACGCCAGGCCCTTGAAAGGCAGGCGCTGACCATGCCCCAGGGTGAGCCTTTCTCCGACGTGGCGCTGCGGGAGTTGCAAGCGTTGCTCCAGGATGAGCTGGGGCGCCTGCCGGAGAAATTCCGGGCCCCCTTCGTGCTCTGCTGCCTCGAAGGCCACACCAAGACGGAAGCCGCCCGGTTGCTCGGCTGGAAAGAAGGCACGGTGTCCGGCCGACTATCCGTCGCCCGCAAGCGCTTGCAAGTGCGCCTGGAACGGCGCGGTGTAACCCTGGCCGCCCTGCTCAGTGCCAGCGCGCTGTCCGTCAACGCCACGGCGGTGCCAGCTTCCTTGGTGCAGGCGGCCGTCCGGGCCGCAGTGGCCTTCGCGGCGGGCCAGGCGATCGTGGCGGGAGAGATCTCTACCTCCGTGGTTGCCCTTGCGGAAGGAGTCACGCACGCCATGTTCCTGACCAAGCTCAAGATCGCCACCGTCTGCTTGCTGGCGCTCAGCCTTGCAACGGGGGCCAGTGTGCTGACCCACCAAGCCCTCGCCGAGAAGCAGAACGCAGCGTCCGTGCCGACCCCACCTACGCAACAGGCACCGGCCCAGAAGACCGCCGCTCCTCAGGACGAAGCCGGCGACACGCTGACGTTCAGTGGCCGAGTGCTCGATCCGGACGGCAAACCGTTCACGGGAGCGACGGTGTACCTGACCAGCAAGCGCGAGAACCCCTCCGCTTCCAAGGGGATCCTACCGAAGCTGCTGCAAGTACTCGATCCCAGCGTCTTCCCACCGCTGACCCTTTCCGGCGCGGACGGCAGCTTCCGTCTGGCCGTGTCCAAGGCGCACCTGCAAGCGCCCTATCACGAAGACGTCGAGTTGATCGGGAGGGCCCCCGGCTATGGGTTCGCCTGGCACTGGTTCACCCAACCCAACACGTTCACCGATGTCAACCTGCGCCTGACCAAGGATGTGCCGATCGAGGGACGCATCATCACGCTGGAAGGCAAACCCATCGCTGGGGTCCAGGTGAAGATGGGCAGTGTCTGCACCGGTCCGGACGGCACACTCAAAGCCTGGTTCGACCTGGTAGAAGCCGCTCTCCAACAGGACTCGGCCAAGTCCAACGAATGGCTCCGCATCATCCTGAAGAGACAAACGCCCTTCCCTGTCTCCGTCACCACGGACGCGGATGGCCGGTTTCGTATCAGCGGCGTCGGCGCGGAACGGGTCATCTATATGATGGAGTTTTCGAGTCCTGTGATAAGCAGGGACTTCTTCGCCGTGGTCACGCGCCCCGGTCCAGGGATCAAGACGGATCGGGCTCCGGAGGGCTTCCCGTACTATCTCCGCACCTACGGGCCCACCTTTACCCATGTAGTGAATACGTCCCAATCGATTGTCGGCACGGTCCGCGACAAGGCCACGGGCAAGCCGTTGGCCGGCGTGCAGGTCGCCAGTCACCAACAGGTCATCGTCAATGCCTTTACCGACAAGGATGGGAAATATCAGCTAATCGGTGTCCCCCAGACCAAGGAGCGGTACACCAACACCTGGCCGTGGATCGGGAGTAAAATCCCGCTTCCCTATCTTGCGACCTTCAAGCACGTGGGCGATCGAGGAGGACCAGGACCGCGGACGGTGGATTTCGACCTGGTGCGCGGCGTCGTCCTGCGCGGGCGGATCATCGACAAGGTCACCGGCAAGCCAGTCGCCGACGCGCAAGTTACCTACGCCACCTTCAAGGACAATCCGCACCTGGCTAGCTTCGCGTTTGACGGCAACCCGGCCTTTGCGGGTCCGGACTTTTTCGACGCTCCCCAATTGGGTCCCTTGAACGAGAGGTGTGGTGCGGATGGCACCTTTAGCATCGTCGTCTTACCCGGGCGCGGCGTGATCGGCGCGCGCGTCTGGAATGGCGCCTATCAGACGGCCGATCTGGAAGAGGCCCGGAAGGATCCTGATTTCTGGTTCAAGATGGAGCCTCATCTCGGCACGTCCTCGGCGGAATTCCAGGCGCTCAAACTGATCGAAGTCCCGGAGAAAGCGGAATCGGCGACGTGCGACCTGACCGTGATTCCCGGGACGACGCTGAAAGGCACTGTGTACAGCCCCGACGGTCGTTCTCTGAAGGGAGTCCGGGTGACCGGTCGCACAGCTCAGGATCTCTATTCGGGCCAGCTACTGCCGACGGCGGAATTCACGGTGGTGGGTCTGGATCGGCACTTGCCGCGCATGCTGGGCTTCTACCATCCAGGACAACAGCTAGGCGCCATCGTGCTCGTCCGGGCGGAGGACAAAGGTCCTCTCACGGTACGGCTCCAAAAGTGCGGCACGCTCACCGGCCGACTGCTGAACGAGCAGCAGGATCCGCGGTCGGGCATTCGACTCTGGGGGTTGGTAGCCGAGGGCCTGTCCAGCAAGGCACAAGGACGCGGCTATGATCTGTCCGCCATCGCCGACACGCAGGGCCGATTCCGCGTCGAGGGCCTGGTGCCGGGCGTCACCTACACGGTGAGTACGTTTGAAGGGGAGGCCAATGGTGACGGCAAGCTGGTGGCGCGCGGAGTGAAAGTCGCGGCCGGCGAGACCAAGGACCTCGGCGACGTCGTGACCAAGCCGCCACAATAGAGCTTGGGTTGATCTTGGTATCCGTTACTCGCCCGCGCTCATTCGCCCGCCGTCAGCGTCAGTTTGCGAAACTCGATCGGCCCGTGATCGCCTTGCACCAGGATGGGACCCGGCGTGCCTTCGTTGCTGTCCACGGCGCCGCCCGTGATGCCGGGAATCGCCTGCCAATCAATGACGCGCTCCCCGTTCAGCACGATCGTGACCACACGGCCCACCAAGGTCACATCGAGCGTTTGCCACTCGCCCGCTTTTTTCGCGGCATTGACACTCGGAGTCAGAAAGCCATAGATGCCGCCGATCTTGTGGCACTCCGGCTCTTCGCCATAATTGTCCTCGATCTGCACCTCATAACGGCCACGCAGATAGATGCCGCTGTTGCTACGCGGCGGATAGCGAAACTCCGCGTGCAGCTGGAAGTCCGTGAACGTCCGCTCGGTGAGGAGATCGTTGCCGGGCGTCGCATTCACGAGCAGCCCGTCCCGGACGAGCCAGCCATTCTTCTTCTGGGTGGAGCGGGGTTTCCATCCCGTCAAATCCTTGCCCTTGAACAGCTCGATCGGTGCGCCCCAGCTCGGCGGGCGCGTGCGCTGGAGGGATGGCGCGCGCCGAGCGGTCCACGCAAGGCGCCGGCCCTTGTCGTCTGTTGTCTCGCCGCGGAGCATTTCGCCCTCCAGTTGTCCCTCAAAACGCAAATCGTCTTGCCGCTGCTCCCACTGCGGCGGTATGGAAAAGCGGAGATGACCGTTGTCGAACTCCACGCGGGAGATGGGGCGAGCACTGCCGAACTGCCCCACGAAGGAACCGACGAGCGTGCGATTGCCGGAGCGCCGGACCTCCAGCCAGGAAGGGTATTCTCCTTCCGGCCCCTGCACGATGAGATCCCAGCGGCCAATGATTGGCGGCTCGCGCCTGGCAGGTTTATCTTGTGCTTCGGCCCATGTCGGGGTTATGCCTCGCACCAGGAGAGTCGTGCCGATGCCCAGCAGGAAGCGTCTGCGCGAAAACATGTCCAGTTCTCCCGTGTCAAAAGCGTAGGCTCGCCACAAGGTCCAGGTTTCTGGTTCCTTGGCAACGCGTCCTCGTAACCCCTTTGCGGATTCACGCCTGCTCCTCGCGAGCCGCAGGGGTCACCTCGCGTTCCAGGTGTTCGATGATCGCCTCGGCCACGTCCACCCGGGTGGTCTTCTGAATCCCCTCGAGTCCCGGCGAAGAATTCACCTCCATGACCATCGGCCCCTCCTTGGACTCGATCATGTCGACGCCGGCCACACGTAGCCCCAGCACGCGTGCCGCTGCCTGGGCCGTCTTGCGGTACTCGGCCGGGAGCCGGATCTTCTTGGTGGTGCCGCCGCGATGGATGTTGGAGCGAAACTCGCCGGCCACCGCCTGCCGCCGCATCGCCGCCACCACCCGCCGGCCGACGACCAAGGCGCGAATGTCGGAGCCATGCGCTTCGCGGATAAATTGCTGGATGAGAATATTCTGATCGAGGCCATGAAACGCCTCGACGACCGAGCTGGCCGCTATGGTGCTCTCTGCCAGGATGACGCCGATGCCCTGCGTCCCTTCGAGCAGCTTGACAACCACCGGCGGGCCCTCGACCTGCTCAATGCAGTCCGCGACATGCTCGGCCTGGCGCGTGTACACCGTCGGCGGCACCCCAATATCATGACGACTGAGGATTTGCAGACAGCGCAACTTATCGCGCGAACGGGCGATGGCCTGCGATTCGTTGAGACAATACACCCCCATCATCTCAAATTGGCGTACCACGGCCAGGCCGTAAAACGTGATCGAGGCCCCGATACGGGGAAGGACGGCATCGACGGCGCCCACGGGCTCGCGCTGATAGAACAACTCGGGGTTGCGCTTGCTGATGCGGATATCAAGCTGAAGCGTATCGAGCACGCGCACCGAGTGCCCACGCCGTTGAGCTGCCTCAACGAGCATCCGCGTGCTGTACAGCGATGCATTCCGCGATAGAATCGCCAGCCGCATACGGAATCCCCTTGTCAGGGATCAGGATCAGGGATCAGGGGTCAGTACTGAGTACGGGGCACTCACCCCTCTTCTCTGATCCCTGATCCCTGATCCCTGATCCCTGACTATCGACGTAACAGATACTTCTTACTCACATCGACCATGAAGTCTCCTTCGAGGGCCTTGCGACCCAGAATCATGCGGAAGCGCATGCCGGAGCGATTGGTGATCGTCAGGCGCACGCGCTTGGCGACCGGGCCGAGACGGATGGTAGTCTCGATCAGCGGCCGTTGCTCGCGCATGGCGCTCGATTTACTGACCACCACCATCCGTAGCACGGGCGCCTGCACCACCGTCAGTCGTTGCGGATGTCGGTGATCCAGTGCCAGACGCAGTTCCGCCACCAACCCCTGGCTATCGCTTTCATGCAGCTCATAGCTAACCACATCCAGGGCGGAAGTCCGGGCCCCCGTGTCGATCTTGACCTTGACCGACCGGATGCCCCAGTCCAGGAACTGGACGTACTCCTTCCAACCGATCACCAGCGGCCGACCAGTGTTCGCCGGTTGCTCAGCTCTACCCATGGCGACTTGTGTCCCTCGCTCAACCTTAGGAACTGTTTCGAAAAGGTGTCTGGAACTCTATAATCACAGTTCCAGACACCTTTTCGAAATAGTTCCCTGTCCCGGATCGCACCCGGCGACCGTCCCGCTTCACTGTCAGCGTTTGGAAGTGGTCAGGGCCCGCGGACGCCGGTGGCGGAAGGCGCGCACCTGCAAGTAGACCAGGGCGAGCGCGATCAGCGCTGCGATACCGCCCACCACCACGACCTGCGACCGCTCGGGCAGCCAATCGACCGGTGTCGGAGCCGATACCGGCTGGGACCCGGTCGCCGCGAGACTGCCGACTTCCAAGCCGCCGCTCTGCTCGCGTCGTTTCATCTCGTTAAGAACGCCCACCCAGCCGGCTTCGCTCAGTAGAGGGCCCGCGCCCGGTGTCCCCACCAGGGTGGCGCGCGGCGCCAGCCACCAGAGCATCTGGCCCTCCCGCATCAGTGGACGCAGCTGTTTGTGCACGGCCAGCGCTTCGTTCAGTATATGGCGGTGCCGGCGCAACTCGGGCGCGTCCACACGGCGGTTGAAAACGAGATCGTCAAAAACCGCGGCCGCATCGGGCACCTCACCCGTCGCATTAAGCAACTCGCCCAGCTGCCAGAACAGGCCGAGATCATGTGGCAGCCATAGCAGCAATTGCTCGACCAGTGCCACGGCATCGGCAGGCAGCTTGGCCCGCTGGGCGGCGGCCAACTCCCCCGCTTCGTATTGGCCGCTGTCGCTCACAAACCGGTTCCCTTCGAAAAAGAGGGGATCCAGGTGCAGGCCCCCCGGCCCTCGTCCCTGCGCCAGAGCGGCGCGCCGGCGGAAGGTGAGCAGATCCAGGTGGTACAGCTCGGCTCGGTGAGAGCGGTCGAGCTGCGCCGTGCTCCAGCCGGCCCAAACTCGGGGCCAGATTTTCAACGCCTCGCGCAGGGCATCGACAGCCCGATCTCCCTGGTCGGTGAGCTGATACGCCGTGGCCAGGTTGGCAAACACCATGAAATTGCCACGCTCCCGGGTCGCCACCGGGGTCAGCACCTCGATCGCCTTCTGATATCTCAGCAGGCGGATCAGGTACGCACTCAGGTTGACGCAATCTTCCACGGTAAGCCCGACCGCACGGCTTTTCGCCTCCAGCTCGGCCACACGGGTCAGAGAATGCTTGCGCAGCGATCCCTCCGGCTGCTCGACCGCGATGCTGCGCAGGTCGTTAAGAACATTCCGAAATTGTCCAAAGCTAACCGTCGGTTCCATAGGCGGCTCGGCCGTATTATACAGCCCCGCCCACAGGGAACTGGTGTGCACCAGGCACAGCCCCACGGCGGCAAGGGTGATCAGGCGCGCTCGCATGCTGGCTCCTCACCCTGCGCAGGGTTTTCGGACGACACAGGGGAGACCGCTGGACGCAGCCGAGAATACACCTCAGCCGTGACATCGCGGCCGCCCGATAGGTTGGTAAGTAAGACCAAAGGCGTGTAAATCAAACCCCAGGGCAGGCCCCACCAGCCGAACAAGAGCGAGACGAGGGTATAGGGCAAGCCTCGAACCACTCCCCGGTCGCCGGCCGGTAACCGATACAAGGCGCTCGGTCGCCGTAAAGTGAACACAACGAATGAGATACAGTATTCATAAAACACCAGCCGGCCGCCGGCTGTCAGGAAGGCTTCCAGTTGCGCCGAGGTTGGCTCTTCCCTATCTGCAAGGTGCATGGCCTACAGCTCCGTTTTCTTGGCCCGGCATTTGCACTATGCCCGCCGCGACGCATTCTGCGGCCTATTGTAGCAAGAATTACATAAAGATCCCGCAGCGCTGCCCAAGGTTTGTGCACTGGCGTCGAGGTCGCGAAGGAAAACTCGGAGTCCAGGAACCCATGAGTCACGATTTGCCACAATTGCAGTACGAGCTCGAAAACCACGTCCAGGCCCGCACCGGGCGTCGCATCCGCAATCTCCGCGTTGAGCTGCACTCGGAAGGGGTCATTCTGCGGGGTCACACCACCACTTATTACGTCAAACAGTTGGCGCAGCACGGCATCCAGGACGTCCTACCCGGCGTCGGGCTGCACAACGCTATCGTCGTGGACCAGAACTAGATTGGAATCGCCGGCCGTTTCGCCGTGAGCCTGGGGCGAGCGCGGACTCCGCGCGCCCGAAGCCCCTGGTTAACCATTGGTTGCTTCGTAGGTACACGTGACCGTGGTCGTAATGCCGCCGCGGGGTGTGAAGGCACCGACGACACGGCAGCGCACCGGCCGGCTGGCCGCCACGAAATCATCCAGCAGCCGATTGACGAGGGTCTCGTAGAAGACGCCCTGGTGGCGATAGCGCTGGAGATAGAGCTTGAGCGCTTTCAACTCGACGCAGCGCTGGGCCGGGGTGTAGGTGAAGGTGATCGTGCCGAAATCCGGCTGCCCCGTCTTGGGACAGACGCTGGTGAACTCCGGACAAACAATCTCAATGGTGTAGTTGCGGCCGGAAAACTGGTTGGGGAACGTCTCCAGTTGATCGGCCGCCGGGACATCGACGGCGGACATGCCCTGTTCCTCGTGGGGCGGTTTCAGGAGCTTGCGCGCAAGGCTTCCAAGTACCGGACTGGGATCATTTTAGGACGCAGCCGGATCCGTCGCAAGGAGCTGAGGTGACATGTCGTTCCCCCGGAGTATCCTTGTCTCCTTGTCTGGCTTTCAGTCCGGCAGGGTAACCACTTCGCCGCCGGCGCGGGTGCCCAGCGCCCACCACACCTGCGGGCTGATCGAATCATTGATGTTGCGCACCGAGCCATCCACAAACAGGAAGTTGACTCCGGAGGCGTGCCGGCTCCAGAAATCATCGACGTGGTTGACCGGGCTGTTGGGCGTATCCGGCGGCACATCCGAGGCGTCGCCTGTGTGGCCGAGGATCAGCACCGGGGCGCCTTCCGGGCCGAAGTTGAACGTGTCCGGGATTTGGGGGGCACCTGGCCTCCCGTGACCGATCCGGTCCAGGTGGCCTAGGCCAGGATGCGGCTCACGTCCTTCAGCGGGGTCGAGTAGTTCGGCGTTGGGTCACCGACTCGGGGCAGGCCAAACCTTAACGGCTCCATCTGCACCCGCCGTGGCAATCCTTTGACCGTCCGGCGTAAATGCGACTCCGACAGCGGACCGAGAGTGACTTTTGATCGTGTTCAACAGTTTGCCATCTTCTACATCCCATAGCTTGAGCGTTCCGTCCTCGTGGGAGGTTGCCATGATTCGACTGTCCGGGCTGAACGCAATGCTCATAGCCAGCCCTGTCCCCCCTGACAACCGAGAGCGTTCTCGACGGGTACTGACGTCCCACTGCTGGACCCCTGCTCCCGTCATGGCTGCGGCGAGAATGTGGCTGTCCGGTGAAAAGACCAAGGCGTAGATACGGCCTCCGGCAACCCGAAGACGTGCGACCGATTTGCCGGTGTTCCAATCCCACAGAAGGATGATCCCTTCCTCGCCGCCGGATGCCAAGGTCCGCCGGTCCGGCGCGAAGGCGACCGCGCGAACGCCTTTGCTGTGACCTTGGAGCACTCGCAACCGCTGACGACTCGCTAGCTGCCAAAGGTGCACCTTTCGATCCGCTCCTGCCGAGGCCAGCACGCTTCCATCCGGGGCGAAAGCCACACTGTTCACGGATTTCGTCGAGGCGTCGAGCGTGGTGAGTTGCTGGCCTGTGCTCGAGTCCCACAGCCTGACCGTGTGGTCAGCACTAGCCGACGCCAACAGGGTATTGTCGGGGGCGAAGGCCACGCTGTTGACCGTATCGGTGTGGCCGTCGAGCGTGAGTCGTAGCTGATACGTCGCCGCATCCCAGACCCGGATTTCGTGGTCTTCTCCGCCGGATGCCAAAAGCGCGCCGTCGGGTGAAAAGGCGACCGTGCGGGCCATTCCTCCCTCCGTTCGCAAGTTCGCCAGTTCTGGTCCTCGTGTAAACCAGAGCCAACACGCCACCCCCAAGGCGAGGAGTGTACCACCCGCGAGGCCGAAGAGCAGAGCGCGCGGTGGGCGGGGCCGTCTTGCCCCGCCCTCGGCAGTAACTTTGGCAGCGCCGTTCATGCGTGGAGTTCCGCTTGATGTCTGAAACGGACTAGAAATCCAAACTGACGGCCTCGCCGCCAGACCGAGTGGCGATCGCCACCCAAACGACGGGTGAGATGGTATTCTGGATGCTGCGGACGGAACCATCCCCGAACAGGCAGTTCACGCCTTGGGGGTGATTGCTGTTGGCGTCCTCAACGTGGTCCAGCGGATTATTGGGTACACGGCCTTCGTCTACCGTTCCGGAGTTGGTCAAGATCATCACATGTCCAAATTCAATGCCGAGGGCCGGGTTCAGGGTCTGTGGGATGACTGCATTGGTAACGGATCCTACCCAGGTGGTCGCCGGTGAACGCACCCGACCCTGCCAATGCCAGGCCCGCTCGGTGGCGAACAACGTGTTGCTAGAGCCATCCGTAATGTCGGTTACACGGACCTTGCTGTTGCGCAGCAACACTCCCGGAGCACCGTTACTCGTGTCGGGATAGCCCGTCACTTCGTAAACGCCCGCCATGCCAACGTAGTTGCCGAACGCCACGTCGCAAATGGGCTTTCCCGCATCGTCGTTGATCGTGACGGTGGGTCTGTCCGGGCTGTCTGAGGGACAAAGGAAGACCGCAAGACTCGTCAGACGAGCCTGGGTATTGGCGGGAGCGGCGATGTCTTTGGTGAAGTCGATCTGTCGATAGAGGTTCTCCTGTTCAAGATACGGCAGCAGGTAGGCGCCCCAGCCCCAGCCCGGCCCCAGGCTATCGCCGTCCACCGCCGCCGCCTTCGAGTTGAAGCCGGACGGGAAGCTGCCGTTCGTACTATGGTAGCTGTGGAAGGCAAGGCCGATTTGCTTGAGGTTATTCTTGCACTTAAGGCGTGCGGCGGCCTCGCGGATTTTCTGTACAGCAGGCAGCAGCAGGCCAATCAGCACGGCGATAATGGCGATCACGACCAGCAACTCGATCAAGGTGAACGCAGTTCGACGACGCATGGGAACCCCCCACAGTAGTGGAACCTGTTGAATCATCGGCTGGAGCCTGGTTCCAGAAGACGGCCCCTTCGCTCGGCTTGTCCTTTCGGAGCCACGGCGCTCCAAGTAGTGGAAAGACGACCCATTCTCTGCTCCACCCAAGTTTACTTCGTTTTACTTTGTTTGAACCTCGCTGTCCAGATAAAACATAGTAATACTCATACGAAGTAATACTCATGTGGGTTCAGTCCCGTGGACGAAATCGTGCCGAAAACCTGACCGGGCGGACGATCCGCATGAAGATGCGGCTGGTGGCGGCCACGAACCGCGCCGGGCGTGGAGGTCCAGGGCGGCCGATTCCGCAACGACTTCTCCTACCGTCTGAATATGTTTCCACTCATGCTGCCGAAGAGCTGGAAAGTAGGGGATGGGCTGCCTGACGATGAGGCCAAAACGGGAGATCGCGGGAGATCGTGGTGCTTATGGGGGCGGTTGTTTCTCTTACGCTCATGCCTGCCGTGTCGAGATTGGTTTGCCCTGTTTGGCTTCAAAGAGCTTGATGTCTTGCTGGTATTCGCGCAGCATCATCCGGTACGATCGCCGAACACTCGCGCGATACTCGGGATCCTGGTCGGTCCGTTTCTCGATCTCCGCGAGTGGACATTCCAGGTCCGCCAGCTTTGCTTTGGTTTGCTCATAGCCTTCGACGGTCAATGGTTCCCTCATCGAATCACCTCCACAACGCCCTTGAGAAGCCGTTGGTCGTCAGAATCACCCCGACATTGACAACTAACGAACAAGGCGTTTGCATTGGGTTTTAATTCCCTCCAGTTCGGGGCTTGGCAGAAGGTTCCTCACCAGCCCTGGGGCTGGCGCGGGATTCGGCCAGTCGGGTCCAGAGCAGGTGCAGCACTTCGTCGCCGCTCAGCGCGTTCCAGGGCCACTCGGCCGCGGGACAGACGCTTTCTCGAAGGCGGTTGAGCGCTTCGCCTTGCAGGTTCGGCGACAGGCGGTTGGCCGGCTCCAAGCAGCGGATTAAGGAAAGCCGATGTTCTTCGGCCGCCCGTGTGGCGGGGCCTTGCAGCAAGTGACCTTCTTCCCAGAGCAGAGCTTGAAGGAAGGCTTCCTCGGCCGGGTTCAGGCAACTGGTGACAGCGTTCATGCCCATGCGTATCCCTGGAAGGCTCGCTGGCCGAACTTGTTCACCATCTTCGTCCGGGTAATGGGCGGCAAGTTCGGGTCGCGATAGGGGTTATTGGCTTCGTCCTGCAACGCTTGCTCGACACTAACCCGCCAGGCATTGACTCCGCTGGCGTCGCCAAACTTGATGTCCCGTTTGCGTGCGGTTCGCCTGGCAGGCAGCGGAGGCCCAGGGGCGACGAGCAGCGAACCAAGCCCGGGACAGAACAACGGCGCTGCGCAGTAGTAACAATCAGTTGCGCGGGTGCCCGCATTGATAGCGGCGGGTTCATCCGTCAATTCGCCGAGCAAGTCGGGAATCGGCCCTTCGCACACCGGACACCGGACATGCATCCCAGGGTGGGGGCTGGCCATTGGTCCTCCTGTGTTCGGGTCCGCTTCGTGCCGTATTCAGGAGGTTTCGAAAGCGCCTCGTCGCGCGAAACCCAAGGACCATCTCAGGGAGCCACTCCGTCGGCAAGAGCTTGCACGGCTTGGTCCTCCCTCTTCGGCCTCGCTGGCGGTGCCGGGCCCGCCAGCAGCGTTCCGAACAGATTGTACAGCACCGGAAGGATGAGCAGCGTGAGCAACGTGCTGCTGATCACGCCCCCGATCACGACCGTCGCCAGCGGGCGCTGCACCTCGGCGCCCACCCCCGTGCTCAGCGCCATTGGCACGAAGCCCAGGCTGGCGACCAGTGCCGTCATCAGCACGGGACGCAGGCGCGTGAGGGCCGCCTCCTCGACCGCCTCGGCAAGCGGCCAGCCTTTGTCCCGCAGGTCGCGGATGAAGCTCACGAGCACCATACTGTTCAGCACCGAGACGCCGGACAGGGCGATGAAACCAACCCCCGCCGAGATCGAGAACGGCAGGTCGCGCACCCACAAGGCCAGCACGCCGCCGACGCAGGCGAGGGGCACCCCGGAGAAGACCAGGAGCACGTCGCCGAGGCGCTGGTAGGTAACGTACAGGAGTATGAAGATCAGCGCCAGCGCGACCGGGACGACGATCAGCAAGCGCAACCGGGCACGCTCCAGGTTTTCGAATTGCCCGCCCCATTCGACACGGTAGCGCCCGTGGGGCAGCTTGACCTCCTCGGCGACGCGCCGCTGTGCCTCCGCCACGAAACCGCCCAGGTCTCGGCCGCGCACGTTGCACTGAACCACCACCCGCCGCTGCCCCGCTTCCCGCGCGACCTTGGCCGGGCCCTCCAGGACCTCGACGGTGGCCAGGCGCGACAGCGGCACCCTGTGGCCCAGCGGCGTCGTGACCAGGATCCGGCCGATGGCCTCCGGACTCGCCCGCAGCCGTTCCGGCAGGCGCACTACGAGCGGGAAACGCAATTGTCCCTCCACCACTTCTCCCAGGGTTCGACCACCGAACGCCTCGACTAACTCCAGGATGGCACGGGCCGACACGCCGTAGCGCGCGACCTCGTCCTGTTGCACGCGGATCTGTAACATCGGCTGGCCGGTCAGCTGTTCCACGCTCACGTCGGCATGGCCTTCCACCGCCTCCAGCACGCCCTGGATCTCCCGGGCCTTCGCCATCAAGATGTCGAAATCGTCGCCGAACAGTTTGACCGCGACATCGGAGCGCACCCCCGAGATCATTTCGTTAACCCGCTGTTCGATCGGCTGCGTGAAAGCCAGGCGCTGCCCGGGCAGGACCCGGAACTCCTTCTGGATCAACTCCACCAGTTCATCCTGGGTGCGTGCTTTCTTCCAGCGGCCCCGGGGCTGGAGCGTGATGAAGAAGTCCGTCTCCTCCGGTCCCATGGGATCGGTGGCAACCTCGGCCGTGCCGCAGCGGCTCCAGACGTACTGCACCTCATCCGGGAACTCGGCCAGCAGTGCCTTTTCCATCAGGGTGTTGTAGCGGAGCGATTCCTCCAGGCTCGTGCCCGGCAGCCGGAAGATGTTGACCACGAGGGCGCCCTCGGACAACCGAGGAACGAATTCGGATCCCAGGCTCAGCGCAACCAGGGTTGTGGCCGCGAGGCAGCCCACCGCGAGGGCGATCACAGCGAAGCGGTGACGCAGGGCAGCGTGCAGCACGGGGGCGTACAGCCAGCGTGCCAGGCGAATCAGCCAAGGGTCCTTCTCCTCGACGTGCCGGGGTAGCAGCAAGCTGGCCAGCACGGGCATGACCGTCAGCGACAGCACCAGCGAACCGAGCAGGGCGAAGATCACCGTCAACGCCATGGGCCGAAAGAGCTTACCCTCGACCCCCTCCAGCGTCAGGATCGGCAGGTAGACGATCATGATGATCATTTCGCCGAACATGGTCGGTTGCCGCACCTCCAAGGCCGCGTCGCGGACCACGTCGACTCGGCTGCGGCCGGCGGCTCCTTTCTGGGCGAGGTGCCGCATCGCGTTTTCGACCATAATCACCGAACTGTCCACCACCAGGCCGAAATCGAGCGCCCCCAGGCTGAGCAAGCTGGCCGCAATGCCGAAGCGGAGCATGCCGCAGAAGGCGAAGAGCATCGACAGAGGGATGGCCAGGGCGGCCACCAGGCCCGCGCGCAGGTTTCCCAGAAAGACAAACAGCACCGCGACCACCAGCAACCCACCCTCGAAGAGGTTGTTACGCACCGTGACAATGACCTGTTCCACCAGGTCGGTCCGCTGGTAGACGGGTTCGACCCGCACGCCCGGCGGCAGATTCTTCTTGACCTCGTCGAGCTTCTCCTTCAGACGTGCGGTGACCTCATGGCCGTTCTCATTCATGATCAGAAAGCCCAGGCCAAGCACCGCTTCGCCGCGGCCCTGCGCCGTCACGCCCCCCATGCGCAGGCCGGCGCCAGTACGGACCTCCGCCAGGTCGCGGATATGCACGGGCACTCCTTCCCGGGCCGTCACCACGATGTTCCGGATCTCGTCGAGGCTGTGGGTGCGCCCGACCCCGCGGATCAGGAGCATCTCTCCCGAGCGCAGGATGCTGCCACCACCCACGTTGAGGTTGTTGTCCCGGATTGCCTGCACTACCTGCGTGAAGGTCACGTCGTACTTGAGAAGCCGTTCGGGGTCGAGCAGCACCTGGTATTGCTTCTCCAGGCCCCCCCAGCTATTGATCTCCGCGGTCCCGGGAACGGTGCGGAGGGTCGGCTTGAGAACCCAATCCTGTAGGCTGCGCAGGGTCATCAAATCCTGCTGGTCGCTGGTGATCAGGTAATGGAAGACCTCGCCGAGCCCCGTAGCGACCGGCCCCAGACGCGGCCGGGGCATGCTCTCGGGGAGTTCCACCGTTGCCAGGCGCTCGGTGAGCAGTTGCCGAGCGAAGTAGATGTCGGTGCTGTCGTTGAAGGTGACCACGACCTGGGACAGGCCGAACTTGGAGACCGAGCGGAGCTCTTCCAGGCCGGGCAGCCCGCTGATGGCTTGCTCCACGGGAAAGGTTATCTGCCGCTCTACTTCCTCCGGCCCCAGACCGGGCGCGATCGCGTTGATTTGCACCTGGACCGGCGTGGGGTCAGGGAAGGCATCGATGTTGAGGCGCCGAAGCGATGCGAATCCCAAAACCACGAAGCACAGGGCCCCGGCGAGGACGATGAAGCGGTTGCGGAGCGACCACTCGATGATGCCGTTGAGCATACGTTTCCCTTCTGCCGATCGAGCAGTTCTGTCCGGTTGGACTAATCATCTCCCCCGCCAATCCGGTCCTTGAGGAGTTCCGACTTCAGCGCGAAGCTGCCCACGGTCGCGACCATCTCGCCTGGCTGGATCCCGTCGACCTCGATGAAGTTGGCGTCGCGGAGACCAAGCTGGACCGGCCGCGCCAGGAAACTCTCGTCCGACACGCGGACGAAGACGAGGTGGACGCGGCCGTCGGACTGAACGGCTTCGCTGGGCACGACCACGGCCTGGGGCCGCTCGTGGATGAGGATACGGCCTGTGCCAAACGTATTCGGGCGAAGGCGGCCATCCGGGTTCTCAACTTCGGCGTGGACCCGCACGTGGCGCGTCTTCTCGTCCACCTCTGGGCTGATGTGGGAGATCTTGGCGGTAGCTGCCCCGACACCGTTGGCCTCGGGCTGGAAGGTGACGACCTGACCCTGACGGACCTCCGCCATGTCTTCCAGATGAACATCCAGATCGATGTGCAGACGGCGAACGTCGGCCACGACAAAGAGAGTCCGCGCTGTGTCCACGACCTCTCCCGGCGCCGCCCGGCGATTGACCACCTGGCAGTCGAAGGACGCGGTCAACGGCAGGAGGTTGGCCGTGAGCGTTTCCGGATCGATCTGCTTCCGAATCGCGTCCGGTAGTCCTAGTAAACGCAAGTGCCGGACGAGTTGATCATCGGGGAGCGCGGCCACGTCCTCGAGGCGGAGAATCACGCCCAGGTTGAGGAGCCTTTGCTGATCGTTGAAGAGGCGGATGCGGGCTTCGCGCAAAGCGGCCGCCGCCTCGGCCAGATGTCCCCCGGAGACCACCTCCCCCGCGGACTGGAGCCGTTGCAGTGTTTTGGTGCGCACATCGACTTGTGCCAGATTCTGCACGAGATCGGCCTTGGCCCGGCCGAGCTCGGACGACTCGACGAGTGCGAGGACCTCGCCCTTTTGGACCTTGTCGCCGATCTCTTTTTCAACCCGCCAAACCGTCCCGGGAGCCCGGCTGGCGAGTTGCGCATAGCAGGACGGTTCGTAATCGAGCATGCCGTTGGCGGTGACATAGCGGGCCATCGGTTGGACCTGGGCCGGCGCGACTCGAATGCCGGCCTTGCGAACCGCCTCGGCTGTGGGAAACTCGATCCGCTTCCAAAGAGTTGCAGGAGCCTTTGGATCGGCCGATTGGGGGGTAGAGGGATCGGGAATCACCTTGACCAGCCCCGCCGGAGAGTCTTCCGCTGAGGTGGTCCCGTCGCCCCAAAGTGCCGAGAAGCGGGGGACCTTCCACTCTTCCGCGGCACCCCAGACGGCTAGACCGGCAAGTAAAGCCAGGGTGAGGATGGTGGGAATTTGGGCCGCGAGGCGGGCGGCGAAGGTCCCAATCCGGGAGGACATCGAAGATCTCCTTGTTGCTTTCGATCCTGGTTGTGCTGGATTCGGCTCCTCTGCCCCCTCAGCCCTCACCACTCTACCAAAGTTCGGCTCATGCGGCACCACTGTTGCCGTCGATAAAGTCGATAAGGCAGGAATTTGTGCTCAGCAAGGAAGCCCCATGCGCAGGCTGTTGATCCCGCTGTTGACTGCATTTGCGGGTTGCCGGGCCTGTTACACCGCTATCCCCCCGGACCTCGAAACGCAGGTGGCAATGGTGGCCCCACTCCGGGCCATCCCCGACGCTGTTCCCTGTATGGCGGCTTTGCCTGCACCGCCCGCGTCGCTTGACTTGCCTGCCCTGTGGACTTTGGCCTTGGCGAGCAATCCGGCCTTGCGCGAGACGGCGGCGGCGGCAGAAGCCGCCCGGGGTCGACTGATCCAGGCTAGCAAGTATCCGAACCCCCAATTCCGCTACGATGAATCGGAAATTGGTACGAGCAAAGGCCCTGCCGGGACCTTCCGCGTGCAGGTGAATCAAGAGATCCTCACTGCCGGCAAGCGCCGGCTGGACATCGCCGTCGCCGCGCGCGGCATCGACGTGGCCTCCCTTGCCCTGCTGGGCCGTAAGTTCGAGGTCCTGACGCGAATCCGCCGGGCTTACTACGACTACCTGGGCTGGCGGTACACCGTGCGCGCCGACGAGGAAGTGGTAGCCGCGCTCGAACAACAACTGTCCATCACCCGCAAGTTGGTGGAAGAGGCGAAGACCCGCCCGCCGACGGACTTGCTGCGCATCGAAGCGTTGTTGGAAGAAGCCCGCATCAGCCTGGGTCGCAGTCAGGACAATCAGGAAGCCGCCTGGCAACAGCTCGCCGCGGAGGTGGGCGTCCCGCAACTGCCCACGTCTTTAACGGCCGAGAGTCTGCCAGAGAGTCCGCCCCGATGGGATACGAAGGCGGTAGTGCAGCGTGTGCTGGCCGCGAACACGGAGCTGAAGCAAGCAGCCCTGGAAGCGGATCAGGCACGTCTGGCCTTCGAGCGGGCCAAAGCGGAAGCGGTGCCCAACGTCACGGTGGGCGGCGGCTACAGCCATAATTATCCCGAGCAGGAGGCCGGCGCGGTCATCACGGTGGAGACCGCGCTGCCGCTGTGGGACCGCAAGCAGGGACACATCTTGGAGCAACAGGCGCGCTGGGCCCAAGCGCAGGCAGCTGAGCGCAGTACCGCCAACCGCCTGAACCGCGAGGCCGCTGCCGCTTTCGTACGCTATCACGCAGCCAGCCGCCAGGTGGAACGCTTGATGACAGAGGTCCTCCCGCGGCTCGGCAAGAGTCTGGAGCTGATACGCAAGGGCTATCTAGCCGGGGCCGATCAGGTCGCTTTCAACGATGTTCTCTTGGCCGAGCAAGCCCTGAAC
>JBGQLF010000016.1:0-20564 GCA_041499985.1 Gemmataceae bacterium | reverse complement strand
AGCAGGCATGAGCACCTGGCCCACCGCCGATGTCCAGGACCGTCGCCGGGGCCGGGGGCAGGAAACGCGCCAGAAGCTCGCGGGAGCGTTCGCGGTCCAGTTGCCCCGCGCCCTGCTTAAGCCGGAGAGCCTCGTAGCCGGAGGCATAGTGGCTGGCGACCGCTTCGGGCACCGGAGACTGTGCGTCTCGCTTGCTGGCCATCTATTCCTCCACGATTCCCAGTTCGACGGCAATGGTTCGGGTTGGTGCGGGATTACGCTCTGGGTGGCTTCCTACAAGGATACCAAGGCGCTGAGGAAGGTTCGCATGTCCTCACCGCGACCCAGCCGCCCGCCCGCCCTGGCAGCTGCGCCGCGTGAATGGCATCGGTCACTTCCGCTCCCTTTCAGAAGGTACCCTCCAAGAACATTCGCCGTGGAAACGAGCGTAAGACATGCCAATTCCGCTCATTCTGTGAGCTAGAGTTCACTTGCCGAAATACCAGAGCCAAGTAGGGCCGGGCGCTGCATACAGGATCAACGAACCAAAGGGGAATAAGCACTCATGAGCAATGCAATCGGCGAACCGAATGAAGCGCAATCCGTAGCCGATGACCAGTGGACGGTGGCTCAGGCAGAGACGAATGGCAAGCCTCTACTCATTCGGTATCGCAGTGAACGTCCGCAAGTCGTTGAAGCCTCGGCCTTCCCCTTCTTGCTTTCGGCGACCTGGACGTATCAAGCCAACGAGGCCGGCTTGCCTGCGTCCGAAGAAATCCAGTTGATGGACCAGTTTGAGGACGCGGTGGCGTCCGCGTTGGAAGCATCGCAGACGGCCTACCTCATGGTCATTCTCACCGGAAACGGTGAGCGCGCTTGGCTCTGGTACACCCGCGGAGAGGCGGAAGCCATGCGCCAGGTGAATCAAGCACTCAAGGGCCACAAGCAGTACCCGGTGCAATTCTCGGTTCAAGAAGACCGAGGATGGAGAGCCTATGCACAGTTTGAGACGGGCCAATAGTTGGCTGCCGAGTGCTGGCGGGACGTGCGGGATCAGAAGTGGGAGTCCTTTGCCGATTGTCGTGGAATTTCTTCCCTTGCGTGCGTATCATCAGAACCTGTGCCCAAAGACGTTGGTCCTGCCCCGTACCCATTCCTGTTGCTCCTCTTGCAGTGGAGAGCTTTGATGACCCGCTTGGGAAGCCGCCTCCTTTCGACTTCATTCGTGATCTTGGTCGCTACCTTGCCGCGTGCTCAGGCGATGGAACCGATCACTCCGGAGGAATTTCAGCAGTTGCAAAGGGTCATCAAGCCTGCACCGATAGAAGACAAATGGGCCCAGATCCCCTGGCTGACCGACCTCTGGGAAGCGCGCAGGCGTGCCGCCGCCGAAGGAAAGCCGATCCTGGTCTGGGAGATGGACGGGCATCCGCTGGCCTGTGTCTGAAACAATGGCATTGCGGGCCGTGTGCTCGCGTTCTCGGATGACGCCATCATTCGCATGGCCAGCGAGGACTTCATTGCGGTCGCCGCCGACGACTGGTACCAGCGCCGCCGGCAGGACGACGTGGGCAAATTCTGGATGTCCGTTGCCCAGCAAGGACGTCCGCGTAATGACGATGGCACAAGGCAGGGCATCTACTGCTTCACGGCGGACGGCAAGCTACTCGCCTACAAGAACGCAGGTCAGAACCCGGCCGTCATGCGCGACACCTTGAAGGAGGGCCTGGCAGCATTCAAGCGGCTGCCCACCGAGCAGCGACAACCTGGTGCCATCACGGTGGGCGACGCGTCAGAGGTGGACCCGCGCTATGCGCGAACGCCGCCCAAAGAGGGGCTCATCGTCCAGGTCTACACGCGCATCCTGGATCGCGATGCGTCGGGCCAGTACTGCAAGGGAACCTGCAACGTCCGAGGCGGCGACCAGGCGGCGCGCGATCACCTCTGGTTGACCGAGGCGGAATGGAAAAGCCTGGTGCCGGCCGATCCAAAGCCAAATGATCAATTCCCGCTCCCGGATGCGATCGGCGAGCGAATGGCGCGCTTTCACCTCATCGACAATACCCGCGGCGAGCCACCGATGTGGCAGCGTCAAGAAGTCCGGTCCCAGAGAATTACTCTGACTATTACGGAAGTGACTGAAGCTGCCGTACACCTAAAGCTCGAAGGCACGGTGCTTTTGGCCAGTCATGCGAATCCAGAACAAGCCAATCGTGGCTTTGATGCGCGCCTTCTGGGTTACATCACCTACGATCGCAGCACCCGGGCAATCACGCGCTTTAGCCTGGTGTCCGTGGGGGATCACTGGGGTCGAGGCCCGTTTACCCGAAATGCCCGCCCAGGACGCTCACCCCTTGGCCAGGTGTTTGAGCTGGTTCGCGGCGATGCCCCCGAGGATCGCATTCCCCCGCAGGCGGCAAGGCAGATTGATAGCTACCTCGGCACAGGAAGATGAGCTAAGCCGCTGTCCGGTGATGGCACCCTCCGAAGTGGCGCGTGGGCGTGCTCAGTTGCCGTCGGTCCATCCTTCTGAAATCAGGCCCATGGGTGCGAAGCGACATCGTGCGCACCGTCCCCTTAGCGCAGCGCTTCAGGCACTGGGCCACATTTGCCTTGGCACCACTCTTTCCATTTCGCCATCACGGCCGACCTCTCTTGCCGGGTTAGATCCACCTTGTAGCTGAAGGTATCAGGGACCTGCTTCCCCAGCGTGGCAAACGCCGTCTCCCGGACGCGCGGGTTGTCATCATCCAAGAGCAACACCAGCGACCAGATGAGAAGACCATCCTCAAAGTTCCCAAGGAGTGAAAGTCGACTCACCCTGCCAAGTGCCGCAATGGCCTGTAGCCGCTCGGCAAGGGGAGTGTCGACAGAGTGGGCTCGTTGGCAGAGCGCGACCTGTGCGTCGGCGTTTCGCCAGTTGGCGGCGCTGGTCAGTCCCTGAACAGCAGCGTGGCGCACCTCTTCGGACTCGTCGCTTAGGAGCTGGATCAAGCGAGTGATGACTAGGTTGCTGAAAAAGGTCCGCTCCGTTGTCTTCGCGGCGGCTACGCGAACTGAGGGGTCAGAAGATGCCAGTGCTGCCGCGATGACTCCGGCAGCAGGCTCGCCGCCGATCCGTTCTGCCTCAGCGAGGAGAGCATTCACCTTGCCGGTCTTCGCCGCCTTGAGCTTCTCTTCCAGCGTCTCGAGGGCTTCCATTTCCGTAGGGGAGGGTGCTATTTCCTTGTGACGCAGCGCATGCAGCCACCAGATCCAGTCGTCGCGGACGGCATTGGCCTTGCTGCTATCGGGATGGCCGATGCTGTCCCAGATGTCGGTGTGGCCATAGCCGTCCAGCTGACGAAAGATGTAGCGATAGCCCAGTTCTTTGAGGGTGGCGCAGGCGCGGCGCGAGTTCTGTGGGTTGTCCTTGCCGCCGTGCACGAAGTACCACTCGTTTCTCACCAAAGCCGGCCGCTCCTTGAGGGCTGGATCGAACCGGTAGTTCCCGCAGTAGCCGACCACACCCGCGATAAGCTCCTGGTGGGCTGAGCCAAAGCGGCCAACGTAGGCCGCACCGTTGGAGCTGCCAAAGACAAAGACCCGCCTTGGATCGATCGGATAGGTTTCCATGGCCCAGCGAATCACCCGCAGCACGGCCGCGTCATCCTCAGTTGTCCAGCCAGGCCCTTTCGATTTACCGCTAATGACCACATACTGATCGAGCAGTTGCAGCTGCCTTAGCGCCTCGACCGTGAGACCGATGTAGTTGTTTTCATGTCCTCTAAAACCGTGAAAGAGGAACAGAAGCCCAAGCTGCTTCTCGGCCGGGAGCTTCTCTGGCACCTGCATGGCCACGCGCATCAGGACCTCGCCAGTGGCAGGATCGGTGAGGTCACCGCGGTAACGGCCCGTCCGCACCTGGCCCCCGAACGCATCGGCCGATGGCACTGAGCCAATCGTCGATGTGAGGAGGAGGCACCAGAGGACAGCCCTTCGGGGAACACCAGAATCCAGGCGGCGCATACGAAACCCTCGCGAGGGAAGGAGGTTCTTAAGTCCGTGTATCAATCTGCCCTTCACCGCTCCACCGGTCCGATCCGCTTTCGGGCGATGACCATGTTATCCAGATAGAGGTGAATGTCTTCCCTGGGCACAGGCGTTGCGCCGCCGTGGTAGACGTTGCCCCAGACCTCTTCAATCTTGAGCGTGTCCACGTCACGAAAGCGAATGTCCGTCTTCGCGAATGCCAGTTCGCCGTCGATCCAGCCGCGGAGAATGCCGTCCTTTTTGCCCTGCTCGCCCCTGGCGCCCGGCGTGTTGAGTTTGCAGTACTCCTCGACGCAATACCAGCGGCCGTGCTCCAGACGCGGTCTAAACTCCCAGTGCGCGCCGTACTTGCCGCGCATGTCAGCGTGGTAGCAGTAGAAGCCGATGGCGGTCGAGTCGCCGCCGTAGCGGGTCTTAAAGAGACCGCGGGCAGACCAACCGTCGGTGCCATCTACCTTGCGGCCGCCCCAACCCGCCTTGCCGTACGTCCCGCTAATCCCCGGGAGTTTCCCATCCGAGGTGGCGTTCTTCCAGTCGGGATCAAACTGGATGTAATAGCGGAAGTAGATCTCTTCCGGCTCAGAGCCAATCCGTTCGTGGAAACGATAGGCAAAGCTAGTGCCCATGTGCTCGCCGCGGGGCACGGTGACCTGAAGACTTTTGCCCCTTCCGCCAAAGGCTTTCTCCCCTTCCACCAGCGCCGTGTTGACCGGCTGCTTCCTGGCACCCCAGGCTCGCCACCAGTCCTCTCCTTCAAAATCGCAGATGAGCAACACGTCTGGGCGAGCGGCCAGCCGTGGCTCAGAAGGTGTCGTAGCATCGTCCGCCCGAAGTGCACCGAGTGTCAGGAGGCAGGTCGCAGCGAGGCCAAGGCAGCAATTTTGCGTGTTCATCGTTTCCTCCGGGTGTCTCTCCCGACAGAATCGGGCCGCTGAAACGGGCGCCGGCTCGTCCTCACACTACGGTCCTCCGTTGGGCTTCAGAAGCCCCTGATGCTCAAGCCAGCGGGCACAGGACTGCGTCCAGGTGGCATACGGGTGACTGCTGGCGCGAACGCCGAAATCATGCTTGGCCCCGGCATAAATGTGGAGTTCTGCCGGGATGCCAGCTCGCTTCAGAGCCAGGTACATCACCACACTGTGCTCGGGATCGCTCTCGGTGTCGGCACCGCCGTGGACCAAAAACACAGGCGGCGTGCCCAACGGGATGCTCAGGCCAGAAGCAAGTTCATCCTTGTCCTTGGCCTTCAGGTACCCGGAATAGACCGCCATGGCGAAGTCCGGCCGGCAACTGTGCTTATCGATGTCGTCCATGGGTTTGTAGGTTTGCTTGTCGAACGTGGTGGCCGTCGCGAGGGCGAGATGCCCGCCTGCCGAGAAGCCAAGGATGCCGATGCGGTGCGGATCGATGCCCCACTCGTTCGCATGACTGCGGACCAGTCGAACGGCCCGCTGGGCATCCTGGAGGGGACGTCGGGCTGGCTCGCCTTTTAGGTCATCGGGCCGGCGCGGCACGCGGTACTTGAGGAGGATGCCGGTTAGCCCAAGGGAATTGAGCCAGGCGGCAACCTCTTCCCCTTCGAGCTGCCAGTAGAGGTTCCAGTAGCCTCCGCCAGGGCAGATGAGCAGCGCGGCCCCGGTGTCCTTCTCCTTCGTCGGCCGATAGACCGTGAGCGTGGGCTTGGTAATGTTCGTCACCAGGCGGGTAGCTTCTGTGACCTCGAATCGACTGTGCGTGGGCCGGGGCGACATCCGGACGACTTCCTGGCCGATGGTGCCGGGCTCGTCGGGAGCTTCGCCTGGCCAAAGCTCGATGACCTGGGGAGTATCGGCCAGGGCGAGCGGCAAGGCGATGGACAGGCAGGTCGTCAGGCATAGAGAAGCTGCCAAACGGAACATGGCTCTTCCTCAAGGTTCAGAGACGAAAAAACCACGGGCGGCACCGTCGCGGCCTGAACAGCGTGGTGAGCGCTCGGCGGCCGGGGACACGGAAACGGATTCTACCCACCGGATTGCCTTCAAGAAAGCCTCGGCAGGAACGAATCGAACGGGAAAAATGGAACCCGATTCGTCAGCCTGGCCCAGGACCGTCCAGGGTGGACGAGGAATCCGATTCCCGAAGCACATCCTGGGTGGTAGTCTTGTCCAGTGCCATCGCCCGCACCTCCTTCGTCGAGGGTGCTTCGATGCTGACACTTTGTGATCAAGGCGCCCGGCTGTGTGACGGTGTGACGCGCCGTGGCGTGCTGCACGTGGGTAGCCTTGGGTTTCTTGGCCTCTCCTTAACGGCGTTCCTTCGAAACCGGGCGGCCGCTGCCGCCAAGGAGGCTTCGAACCCACACAAGCCTCGCGCACGGGCCAGGTCGTGCATCCTTCTCTTTCTGATGGGAGGTCCGCCGCAACACTCCAGCTGGGATCCGAAGCCCGACGCGCCGGAAATGGTTCGTGGGCTCTTTAAGCCCATTGCCACCTCGGTTCCCGGAATCCAGATGAATGAGCTGATGCCACGCCTTGCGCGGCTTGCGGATAAGCTCTGCCTCCTTCGCGCCATGGCGACCGACGACAATGCGCACTCATCGAGCGGTTATTACATGCTGACGGGCTACCCCCACCAGCCCATGAACTTCGAGAACGCCAATCCCGGACCGCCCAACAACTGGCCCACGCTCGGAGCCTACCTGTGCCGCCTCCGTCAGGTTCCAGGAGCCATTCTGCCAGCGGCGGTGCGCCTGCCGCAGCGGATTTTTAACACCGATGGCTCCGTGTGGCCGGGCCAGGATACGGGCTTGCTCGGACGAAACGCAGATCCGTGGCTCTTGCGCTGTCAACCCGCCTCTCCCAACTACCAGATCCCTGAGTTTCATCTGGCAACGGATCTGCCGCTTGAGCGGTTGAGAAGCCGGAAGGGACTCCTGGAGTGCCTGAACCAACACCGTGCGGCCACGGAGCGAAATGGGGGACTCTCTCGCTACGACACGCTGGCCCAGCAAGCGTTTGACCTCCTTCACTCCGCTTTGGCACGCCAGGCGTTTGACCTGGACCGGGAGCCAGCGCCCGTACGTGAGCGTTATGGCCGAAGCCAGTTCGGGCAGAGTGTGCTCCTGGCCCGAAGGCTCGTGGAAGCGGGTGTTTCTCTCGTCCAGGTCAACTGGTTTCGCGGCCCGGACGAGCCCGCGGACAACCCCTGCTGGGACTCGCACACCAACGAAAGCGAGCGTCTGAAGACGGTGCTGGTGCCACCGATGGATCAGGCGTTCTCGGCTCTTTTGGAGGATCTGGCGGCGCGGGGGATGCTGGAAGAGACGCTGGTGGTATGCCTTGCGGAGTTTGGCCGCACTCCCAGGTTCAATGCACGAGGGGGACGGGATCACTGGGGACATGTCTTCTCAATCGCTCTGGCGGGCGGTGGCATTCGCGGTGGTCAGGTCCATGGCGTATCCGACAAGGTCGGTGCGTACCCGAAAGAGGGGCGCGTGCTTCCTCCGGATCTCGTGGCCACCATCTTTCACTGTCTGGGCTACGCTCCTGACACGGAGATTCACCACACGCTGGGCCGGCCGCTGCCGCTGAGCCGGGGTCAGGTGATTCGCCAGATCCTGTGAACCGACGCAGGGTGACACGAGGACGGTCCATCGTGACAGCGACGGGAGTGCCAAGGGGTGGAGACGTGGATGGATGCTTTGATTTCTGGAATGACAAGTGGCAGCTACCCGAGAGGAAGGGGACGGAGAGATCCATGAACCTTCACCATGAGCGCTTGTGTGCTCTAACCGCCTCGATCTTTGAGGCGTCAGGCTGCCAGCTGGACGAAGCCCAGCGGATTGCGCTTCATCTGGTGGAGGCAAACCTTGTGGGGCACGATTCCCACGGGGTCATTCGCGTCCCCACCTATGTGCGCTGGCTCCGCGACGGAAAGGTCTATCCGGGGCGCACCCTCGAGGTGGTGTTCGAGAACGAAGCGATCGCCGTCGTCGATGGCCAGTTCGGCTTTGGCCAGACGGTGGGTGAGCAGGCGATGCAGCTTGGGATCGAGAAATCGGCACGCCATGGGGTGGCGGTCATTGCTCTTCGCAATGCAGGGCATCTGGGCCGGATCGGCGATTGGCCCCTCATGGCAGCCAAGGCGGGTCGGTTATCGCTCCATTTTGTCAATACCACAGGGGCAGGCATTCTCGTGGCCCCCTACGGTGGTATCAACCGGCGCCTGTCGGCGAACCCCATTGCCGCCGGAGTTCCCCTTTCCGGGAGGCCGCCGCTCCTTCTCGATATGTCGGCGTGCACTGTTGCCGAGGGGAAAATTCGCGTGGCGCTGAACAAGGGAGTTCCCTTGCCGGAGAATTGCATCATCGATGCCAGGGGGAACCCCACGACAGACCCCCGCGTGTTCTACGCCGAGCCGCCAGGGGCTATCCTGTCGATAGGTGGCCACAAGGGTTACGGGCTTGGGGTTCTGTGCGAGGTCCTCGCGGGAGCCTTGACAGGTGGCGGTTGCAGCAACCCCGTGAACAGGGACCGCGTGGTGAACGGCATGCTCTCGATCTTCCTCGACAGCTCCCGGTTCCAGGAGGACAAAGCGTTTGCGAACGAGCTCACCCGGTTCATCGATTGGGTGAAGAGTTCCGCCACCGTCACGCCAAACGGCGAGATCCTGATGCCCGGTGAAATCGAGGAGCAAACGAAGAGAAAGCGGCTACGTGATGGCATCGACATCGATGCGACGACCTGGGGACAGATCCTGGAAACGGCTGAAGCTACCGACTTAAGCCGCGAACGGATCGAGAGTATCCTCGGAGGCTCGTGTCATGCTTGAGTTGGAAGATCGAGGCGAGATCACCACTCTCCGCATGGCGCGAAGAAACCAAAGGAAGCGACAAGATCAAGGTCGTCGAGCGCACCGTGCCATGGCAAGTGGCCGAGACCGCGATCATTGTCTGTGACATGTGGGACGACCACCATTGCAAGATGGCGGCCCAGCGTATTGGCGTCATGGCGCCGCGCATGAACCAGGTGCTGACGGCGGCGCGGGACCGAGGCGTCATGGTCATCCACGCGCGCAGCGAAACGATGAATCTCTACGCCGGCACCCCTTACCGCCAGCGCATGGAGCAGGCCAAACCCGCCGTACCGCCGGTGCCGATCGCCAGGCGGTGTGATCGCGACGCCGCCAGCGAGCCACCCACCCTGCCCGCCGACACGACACTAGACTGCGATGATCCCCAGCTCGGTCCAGTGGTGCGGCGGCACAGAGATTGTCGTGGAACATATCTAGAGGTATTTGTGCCCGTCCATCTTGAGCGTGGACCTGACCAACGTGGTGCCAGGCTCGGATGGCCCGAGATAACGGGCAGCTAGGTAAATAGCCTACTGAACCGCACGAAGCGTGTGCGGCGTGGCAAGTCGTTAACAAACCGAGCAGTCCAGTTCGCCCCTTAGCCAAGGAGCAACCATGATCCAATTCGCAGTACTGGCGTCCCTTTTCGCCCTCTTGGGTGCACCCTTGCCGGCTGTCGGGACGGACAACCCGTCGGTGGTGGAGCTGTGGCCGGGAAAGCCTCCCGACGAACCGGGCACCATCGGCCCGGAGCTGGTCCGCATGTCGAAGCCGGAGTCCCGCAAGCAAACCGAAGTCACCGAGCCGACGAGACTGGTCACCAACGTCACGAAACCAACCCTCACCATCTATCGGCCGGCAAAGGAGAGGGATACCGGAACGGCGATGCTGATCTGTCCCGGCGGCGGCTACTGGAATCTCTACTGGCAGGTGGAGGGTGAAGAGGTTGCCGCCTGGCTGAACTCGCTGGGGATCACGGGCATCATACTCAAGTACCGAGTGCCGCGCCGCCCCGATGAGGTCCCGACGACAGAACCGGCCCGACGTCCGCTTCAGGACGCCCAACGGGCCGTCCGACTAGTCCGGAGCAAGGCCCCGGAGTGGGGCATCGACCCACACCGCATCGGCATCGTCGGCTTCTCCGCCGGTGGCCACTTAGCCATTTCCACGGCGACCAGCTTCGAGAAGCAGACCTACGCGCCGATCGACGAGATCGACAAGCTCAGTTGCCGGCCCGACTTCGCCATTGCCGTGTACTCCGGCTACCTCAAGCCCAAGGACAAGGATGAACTTTCTGCGGGCCTCAGCATACCCAAGAACACTCCCCCCGTCCTGTTGATCCACGGTGGAGATGATATCGTTAGTCCGCCGGAGCATAGCGTCGTGATGTACCTGGCCTTGAAGCGCGCCCGCGTGCCGACGGAGTTGCACATTTATGCGACTGCCACGCACGGTTTCGGCGTCCGCTCCGGTGATTTCCCGTATACCGCCTGGCCCCAGGCGTGCGCCCGTTGGCTGCACCATCAGGGATTTCTGAAGTCGAACGCGCGACCGTAGCCGGATTCCTCCAGTTGCCTTGGCTTCCGTGTGGCCTTGTTGGTAATGTTCCGTGTCGATTGGGGGTACACAAGTCTAGGCCACGACAGCCCTCGCCTCGGCAGCAACTGGTCCAACACAGGGGCGAACCTGTGCCAGCCCCGGCCGAGCTGCGCACTGTTGCATAGAATAAACAGGCTTGGCATTCCATCCAGGGATCAAGGCTATGCTCCGCAAACAACTCTTTACTGTCGCCGTCTGGCTCTTGGCGTCCACCGCGCTCGTCGGTGCAGACAAGAAAGCCAAGATACTGCTCATCGGCAAGGACCTAGACCATGCCCGCAATACGCACACCTACATGAGCGATTGCGAGCTGTTGGCCAAGTGTCTGCGCCAGACCGACGGCGTCGAAACGGTGGTCTCCAACGGCTGGCCAAAAGACCTGGCGGTGGTCAAGGACGTGACGGCAATCGTCCTGCACACCCGCCTTGGCGGCACGGTGCTCTTTGGCGGGCCGCAGCGCCGCCAGGTGGAGGAGATGTTGAAGCAGGGTGTCGGCATCACAGCGATTCATTGGGGCACGGGCGCCGAAACGCCAGAAGGCGGGCCGTGGCTGCAGACCATGGGCGGCTGGTTCAATGCCGAAGGCGACGGCTTTTCCAGGTACCTGGTGCAGACTTCCAAGCTGCGCCGGGCCGATCTGGAACATCCGGTCTGCCGAGGCTGGAGCGATTTCGACCTACGCGAAGAGTACTACTTCAAGCTCTGCTTTCTCCCTGAAGCACGGCCGGTCCTGAACACGGTCATCGAAGGCAAGGATTATCCGGTTGGCTGGGTCTACGAACGGCGCCATTCGAAAGGCGGACGATCCTTTGGCTTTGTCGGCGGCCATTTTCACGACAACTTCGGCATCCGGGCATTTCGGCAGGCTGTCGTCAACGGCATCCTGTGGACGTCGCACATTGACATACCGGAGAAAGGCGCACCGATTTCCATCACGTCCAAGGACATGGAGTTGCCACCCGAAGAACCGAAGAAGAAGTAGCGCGCACCAGTCAGCCACATTGGCGAGAGCCGGCAGGTTGCGCGCGTCGGTCGCATTGCCGACCTACGCGCGCAAACCAAAGTCCGCAGCGCGCCGCGGTCCGACACGCGAATGTCGCTAGCTTCGGGGTCTAAAGCCGAGCTTGAGCGTTTGAAAATGGTTTGTTTTCCAGCAATGCTGCTACTCATGCTCAGCATTCATTCCCTTAAGCTAGCGACATTCGTCCGACACGCTGAAGCACGTTTGGGCAAAGCTGTCCGATGCAACCAGCACACTGTTGCCACTGGCGGGCTGCTTCCCTCACGCCGCCTTCGGCGCTACTCTTCACGAATCCGGTACAGTCGATTTTCCGTACGGACAAAGAAGGCCCCGTCGGCCGCGGCAGAGGAGGCCAGGGTGGGTTCGTCGAGCGCGTTCTTGGCCAATTGCCGAAACTGCTTGCTCGCCTGGATAACCGTGCACACTCCTTGTTCATTCTGGAAGTAGATTCTGCCCCCGGCATGCAGAGGTGAAGCCGAAAAGGCACCGCCGAGGCGCTGTTGCCAGTGTACCTGACCCGACTTCACGTCCAGGCAACTGGCGATCCCGCCATCTGATACCAGGTAGAGCTCGTCGCCCACCAAGAGCGGCGAAGCAGTGTGCGGTGCGGCTTTGTGCGTCTTCCAAGCGACGTGGGTTTGGGTGACATCTCCCCGACCATCGGGACGAATGGCTAACAAGCTGGGAGAGTCGTACCCCGTACACACGAAGACCAGACCATGACCAAAGACCGGACGAGGGATGACCGAATAACCCTGATACTGGACGCGCCAGATTTCCTTGCCATCCTGGGGATCGAGAGCCAAGACGACATTGCTGCCCGGGCTGATAATCTGTTGTCTCCCCTGGACGGCGATCAGGAGGGGGGTGCTAAACGAGAATCGCTTGGCGACGTCCACGTCACGCGGGGTTTTCCAGCGGACTTGGCCCGTCTGGCAGTCCAAGGCAACGATGAATCGGTCCTCCCCGCCGTCGATGCTGAACACCAGCAGGTCCTCAACCAGAATCGGCGAGCCGCCGTTGCCGTGGACAGGCTGGTAGGCTAGGCCCGTGTTGCGCCAGAGGATCCTACCCTTCAGATCGAGGCAGGCCGTGCCTTGATGGCCAAAGTGAACGTACAAGCGTTTCCCATCCGTGATCGGCGTCGGACTCGCATGGCTGTTCTTGGTGTGGATGCGAGGAGCGTTCTTGCCGTCTTGATGAAAGACCTCGACGTCCCACTGAATCGCACCTGTTGAGACGTCCAAGCTGAGAGCGCGCAGCGATTGATCCTGGTCGGGACTGTTCGGCATGGCGACGCTGGTAGTCAGGTAGATGCGCCCATCGTGAACGATCGGCGACGACCAGCCGTGGCCGGGGATCGCCTGCTTCCACGCGACGTTCTTCGTCGTGTTCCACTCCACGGGGAAGGTGCCTGGGCCGACTAACCCTTGGCCCGTGGGGCCACGAAACTGTGGCCAATTGTCCGGACGAGCGAGGCCGACGGCCCATAAGGTAAAGACAAATGCCAGCGAGAACGATCGCACACGCATGAATTTGCACCTTGTGCGCCGGGAAGGGCTCGTACCAATCGGATGGGCCTTGTGAGCTGGGCTCACGGCGCCGCGAGAATGTCGTCGATGGCCGGACGGGCGACATCCGCCAGCAGGTCGCGGTACATCCGGAAGGGGTCGCCGAACACCGCGACGGAGAGCTTGCCGTCGAGCCGCAGGGTGCCGAGGAGGTTCAGGGCCTTCTCCTCGTCCCAGAGCCCTTCTGCATACACGACCCGCCGGCCTTCGCCGCTCGTTTCGGCGAGAAGCCGAGCGAAGTATTGCACGGCAGCGTTCTCGGCGCGGGGCGTCTGCATGCCTTGGACGATCACCGTAAGCGCGCCCCATTCCTCGGCCGTCATGTCCTGCTTCCACGCCAGGACCTGCCGGTGCGTGGCGACCAACTGCGCCCGGGCGGCTGCCGCCGCGTTGGCGAGCACGTCCTGCCGGGACGCCCGGCAATACTTCGCCAGGTCGTCGGCCGAAACCTGCCCGTCCCTCAGCACGGCATCGATGAACGCCAGGCCGCGAGCGACGAGCCGCTTCTGCCGCGCCAGCGTATCGGGGTCAAACCCACACGCCTCCGTCGCCGGCCCCGCAGCCGAAAGGAGATCGCGGTACTCTTCCAAGGCCTGGACGCGCTCCTCGCCGAGAGGCTTGCCGGGCTCGTGCGCCAGATGGCCGAACAGGGCGAGCGTGGAATGGGCGACGCACTTCAGGGCGTGATACTCCGGCGGGATCACCGCCGCCACGACCCGCTTGCCACCCTTCCGGAGGATCAACTCGTCGCCCGACACGAGGATCACGGCCGGGACCGTGGAGAGTTCCCGCGCCCGCCCGCCCGCGTACAGTTTGCGGGTGGCGCGGTTCAGCGCCTCGAGTTCCTCTGGGACCGTGCGCTTCGCGACGATAGGTCGGCCGTCGCCGCCCGGCTTCGGTCCGTCACCCGGCGTTTGCCCGTGCGAACACAGGAGCAAGAAGCCGCCCGCCAACGTCCCGAGGAAGTGCCTCGCGCGCATGGTAAATCTCCCGCCGTGGGGATGGGCCAATCGTTCCCAGGTGCCCGCGCCTGGGGGAAGATGGTATGGGCTTCGGACCAGTTTCCGCATTCTCCGGAGGCCGGTCAAATACAATTCCTCGGACCCGCCGACGCCCGGACGTCTGGATCCGTTCGGCGACCTGAAATCACTCGTTTCAGGGATGGCGTTTCACGATGTTGCCTTGCAGGTAGATTGGCGCTTGCGCGCGGCGGTCCGACACGCAGACGTGCGTTGGTGTAGGGAGAGGTTCGGCTCTCCGGTTCCATCGAACGACACATGCAATAGCATCGTCCACATCATCGGAATCTTACGGCCGCCATCCCTTCCAGCTCTGGCAGCAACTCGGGATCCCCCCCGGTGCACAGTTGGAGTTGGGGAGGTCAGTCCAGGGGGGTTAGGGTGATCCTCCTGAAGAGGACCTCGGCCCCCTCCGACTGGATCTGGAGCTTTCCCCGAGTCATCCCCAGGTCCGTCGCCCGGCTCACGGTCACCCCGTTCAGCCGGACGGTCATGGTGTCGCCCTTCATGGTGACGGCGAGCGTGGTCCACTCCCCAACCCCCTTCTCGACGTCGTTCTTGCCGCGGAAGCTGAGGACGTTCTCCCAGGACGGGTCCCGACCGAACCAGAGGAGCCGGCTGCCGGGGCCGAAGGCGCGGGCCGGCGCCCCGTCCTTCCAGTAGAGGCCGGCCTTCTGGCCCGCCGGGGGCTCCTCGGCCTGGGCCCTGAAACCGTATTTCGGGTTCGCTCCGGTGATCGAGATGTCCCCGGTGGCGCCCTCAAGCATGTTGCACTGGATGCCCTCCAGCCAGCTCTTGCTCACGGCCCCGTCCGGGCCGGTGGAGTGGAGGAGCAGCCCGCTGTCTCGGGCAGTCTTCTCTCGCGGCGGCCAGACCTTGCCACCCCAGGCGTACTCAAGCCGGACCTCGTAGTTGGCATACGCGTCGCGCGTGATCAGCCCGCCAAAGTCCTGCCCCGAGATACGAAGAATGCCGTCGCGGACGGTGAAGTTGCCGTGCGGGTCCTTGTCCTTGCCGTGGTCCCGCAGAAACGTGTACCACTTGGCGGTGTCCTGGCCGTCGAACAGGACGACCAGCTCTCCGGCCCGGGCCGGGGGGAGGGTCGCGGCGCACAGCATCAGCAGGCCAAGGGCGCGCGTCATGGGAATCTCCGTGGTGGTCCTAGTGGGGTAACCGGGCACGCTCAGGCTTAGCAATCTGCATGCCTTCTGGACACTTCGCTGTTTCGCCTGATTGATATATTAATCTGCGGTGAGTTCGGGGATCCGCTCATCCTCCAGCTCTGTCCACCAGTGGCAAAGTGCCGAAGGTGAACGCTCATGACTCGTCAGAAATTCCTCGTGTGGGTTATTTATGCCATATCGATGTGGCTGATCCTTGCCTGTTCGCTGGTGGAAGCGGATGAGAAGACAGCGAATCCCATACCGGCTGAGGTCCTTGAAGGCGTCCGCACCTTCATCCAGAACACGGCGCTGCCCGATGGTTCGTTCCGTCCCGGGATGGATCCCGCCTACAAGGGTTACTCGGATACCGGCTACAGCGACCTCGCGGGGGTCACCTACTCCATCTGTCTGGCCCGGACATTCGGCTGGAGGCTCCCGCAGGAAGGCAGGACCCTGGAACTGCTTCTTTCGCGGCAGCAGAATGACGGCGCCTTCGTAAATGTCGGCGGCAGCGCGGACCCCAAGTCGTCGCAGGCGCACCTCTACAACACCACGCAGGCACTGGTCGCCTTGCACGCCCTGGGAGCGAAGCCAAAGCACGATCCTCTTCCGATCCTCGCCGCCATCTTGAAGGAAGACTACAAGAGATTCCCGCTCTACACGACGAGCTTTTTCCCGCTCGCCTACCAGGCCGCTGGCGAGCCATTTCCGGGTGAGGAAGATCG
The DNA here is from genome assembly GCA_041499985.1 of Gemmataceae bacterium. Lineage (GTDB taxonomy): Bacteria > Planctomycetota > Planctomycetia > Gemmatales > Gemmataceae > JBGQLF01. The sequence continues at coordinate 4,625 of JBGQLF010000016.1, read as the reverse complement.
GAAAATGAGAGCCCTGATGATCCAGGCCGGGGATGGGTATGTGCGAAACCATATTGCCAACACGTTTCACCTCGTTCATTACTACCGGCTCATGAACGAGAAAACACCCCAAGCCGAAGCGATCCTGAAGCGCGTGCTGCGCGACCAGAAGGGAGACGGCAGCTGGCTGCTGAACCCGCCGTCGTGGGATGTGCATGCGGGCTTTGACGCGGTTTTTGTGCTGCGGCAGCTCGGCAACCATCAGGCGGAATGCCGCCAAGCGATCCAGAAGGCGGCGGGTTGGGCGCTGCGTTGTCGGAATCAGGACGGCGGTTTCGGGCACTTTCCGGGCTACACCTCGGACATGGACGCGGTCTACTTCCACGTCGGCACGTTGGTGATGGCCGGATTCCTCAAGCCGGTCGATCCGCTGCCCCCAGATGCTCACTTGCTGGGATGGGGCCATTTGTTGTCGCCACCGGGAAGTTAAGCCCCTAGCTATATTGGAAGCCCTGGCCCGAATGGGGCGGTGCAGGGCCTTTGCTCTTGTGGCACATGCGACGGTCCATGTGACGGCAGCACGCTCGACACCACCCGCCCCTCGGCAGCAGCACCTGGATGGACGATGAGTCCGCCGGAACGAGCGACGTTGTAGGGATCTAACGGGAGCGGACATCGGACACGGAGGTGCAAGCGCTCCCCACTGCTTGCGCGGTCATTTCTGCTGATTCGGCCTTTGAATCTGGATCTCTTCGAGCGTTGTGGCGCAGATAAAGTCATCGAAATAAATCGTGTCCACCGATTTGGTGTGCGGGTCGCGATGAATTCCCGGTTGAGAGAAGTAGACGGCTTGCGGCCCCTTCGTCTGCACCTTCTTATCCAACACCACCACGCCGTCCCACCAGAGCCTGACATTGCCCTGGGCCGGATCTTCCGACCAATGGATGTGCATCCCCAATTGGTGCCATTGGCCGAGGGTGAAATCTGCCTCCCAATGCCCCCCCTTGCGGCCCAGGTTGCCGGTGCCGTACTTGATGACGGTACCGGTCCCGTTGGCTTTCGGCTCTACCCACCACGTCATCACATTGTTGTAGCTGGGCGGAGGGCTGCCTTCCCAGTAAAAGAAGTTGTCGCGATCCTTGGGGGCATCCTTCATGTACATGTAAAACGACAGGAAGGTGTCGGCCCCCTCCCTCACCGTCACTTTGGGCCCATTGACCTGAACGCGCAATTGACGCGCGTTGAAGATGTTGTGTTCGTGGATGGTGAAGCGGCCTGCGTACTTGCCGGAGTGAACGATATCAGTGACGACCGCGATGTCTCCCGGTTTGAGATTCTTGCTCTGGCCACTGAATTGACTGAGATCGCCGGTTTCGAAGTTGGCCTGGAAGAGGATCTCGGCCGAGGCTGGGTTGAGCCAGAAAATCGAGCCGGAGAGCAGCATGCCCAACGCGAGCCAGCCAGGCCAGGTAAGTCGTTTCATCGGCAACCTTTTGCATTTGCTTGGTGCGGAGGAGTTGGAACGGCCCGTTGACACAAGGTCCTTGTAAAGAATACCAAGTCGCTCTGCGCTTTTCAGCACTGGCTCCTCCTTCGGGCACGGCGCTCACGTCTGCGAGCCCAATGCTTGGCCGAGCTGTTGTATGATGATCTGCTTCATCTGCAGGATGCGGGAGCAGGCCTGAACCGTCTCTTCTCGTGAAGGTAACTGAAATGGGATCGCCTTGTGCTCCTCGCGGTTCCACGCTACCGACATTGACCGGGAGGACGAACAGCAGTTACAACTTCGCTTTTCCAACGGTAAGGGAGCAAGCATGCCGACCGTGGACGAGCACTTTGCAGGCAAGGCCGACGAGCTTCGCCGTGTTTACGACCAACTCGTCGCCCTGTCCGAGCAATTCGGTCCGGTCGAGCAGGACCCGAAAAAGACGTCGATCCACCTCAACCGCAAGACCGCGTTCGCCGGCGTGGCCGTGCGAAAGTCGCACCTCGTCCTCACGATCAAATCTGACCGCCCCAGCAACAGCCCCCGCGTCGTCAAGTCCGAACAGACATCCGCCAAGGGTTTCCACCACGAAGTGAAGCTGACCAGTCTAGCGGACCTCGACGCTGAACTCCGGGGGTGGCTCAAGGTGGCTTACGACTTGAGCGAGTGACACCGCCACTCCCTGCCGCCCGTTGCCCGAATCGTCTCTGCTCGCATTTGCCTATTACCAACTTGCTTCGTGTCCAGTAGTGTGCGGCTGGAATTCGATAGAAAGGAGAAGCAGGGGCCCCCCACTTCTTCTCACGAAGGCAAGTCTGATGCGTCGAGCAACCTCAGTTCTTTCCCTGGTTGCCATCTTCAACCTTGGGGTCCGCGTGCAGACAAGAACCTTTGGGGTTGCCCGGGCCACTGCGAAGGGCTTCAGGGTACGTGCGCCGTATAAAGAAGGAGCCTTTATGCCATCACTTCCACGTCGTATCGGTTGCGCCTTGGGCTTCCTTCTCCTGCTCGCTGGGCCCCTGCCGCTCCACGAGAGCTCTGCCCAGGAAAAGACAAAGGAGCCCCAACGAAAGACTGTGGTGACCATTCAGGGGGAGATGTTCTGCATCAACGGCCAGCCGACCTACCAGGGACGGACGTGGAACGGCCAGAAGATCGAGGGACTGCTCCTCAATAGTCGCATGGTCCAGGCCATTTTCGACGACCTCAATCCCAAGACCCTGCCCCTGTGGAAGTATCCCGACACCAACCAATGGGATCCCGAGCGCAATACCCGCGAGTTCATCGCGGCCATGCCCACCTGGCGACGGCATGGCCTTCTGGGCATGACCTTGAACCTGCAGGGCGGCAGCCCGCAGGGTTACTCCCGGGAGCAGCCCTGGCACAACTCGGCACTGCAAGAGGACGGCAGCCTGCGGGCCGACTACATGCACCGCCTCCAGCGCGTGCTCGACAGGGCCGATGAGCTTGGCATGGTGGTGATCCTCGGGCTTTTCGATTTCGGCCAGGACGAGCGGCTCAAGGACGAGGAGGCGGTGAAGCGAGGCGTGGACAACGCCCTCGACTGGCTTTTCGAGCACGGCTATCGCAACCTTCTCATCGAGGTCAACAACGAGTGCAACGTCCGCTACGACCGCGACATCCTCAAGCCTCCGCGCGTGCACGAACTCATCGAGCGCGTCCAGCAGCGAACCCGCGGCAGCAAGCGCTTTCTCGTCGGCATGAGCTACGGTGGCGGCGTCGTACCCAAAGAGAATGTGGTCCGTACCTCCGATTTTCTCCTGCTACACGGCAATGGTGTCCGGGATCCGGCCCGGATTGCGGAGATGGTTCGGCAAACGCGCCAGGTCCCCGGCTACCGGCCGATGCCGATCCTGTTCAACGAAGACGATCACTTCGATTTCGACAAACCGAAGGACAACTTTACCGCGGCCATCAGCGCATACGCCTCCTGGGGATTCTTTGACTATCGCATGGCATGCGAGGGCTTCGACGAGGGGTTTCAGAGGGTGTGGCTGCTCCACGACCCGGGACTCGGTGGGTTCACGGATCCGGCGGGCATTACGGGCGGCGTGGGCGATGCCTCCCATTCCGTCGGAAGGAACGCTGTTTCAGCCCGCTGTCGGCCGTCCCGGGAGGAGCACCGCAACGTATCCACGTTGCACCTCGACCGAGCTGAGAAACCCGGCGCGAAGCGCCCAACTGGGCATGTTCTCTCTCCAGATCGGCGACTGGGGGTGAACCCATTCCTGGTAGGCGAGTTTGGCCTTCGGTAGAATTCCGGGAAGCGTCCATTGGGAGGCGCAATCACACTAGAGGGAGCACCATGTACCGTCCGATCACCGCCAGCTGCGTGCTGGCACTGGGGCTGTCGCTGCCCCCCATCCTGGCCGCGGAAGAGCAGAACGACAAGGACAACCCCGCCGCCAAGAAGCTCAACCGCGACATTCCGCGGCACCAGGACTTCCTCAGACGTATCGAGCAGAGCAAAGGCGCGGGCGACGTCATCTTCCTCGGCGATTCCATCACGCACGGCTGGGAAGGCCAGAAGGCCTGGCAGGAACACTTCGGCTCCTTCAAACCGGTCAACCTCGGCATCGGCGGCGACCAGACTGGTCACGTTCTCTGGCGCATCACCGACGGCCATGAGTTGGACAACCTCAAGCCCAAGGCGGCGGTCCTCATGATCGGGACCAACAACACCGGTGGCCACACGGCCGAGCAGATCGCCGACGGCATCAAGGCCATCGTCGAGGAATTGAAGAAGCAGAAGCCGGACATCAAGATCCTGGTGCTGGGCGTGTTCCCGCGCGGCGGCTCCGGGGATGCGGAGCGGAGCCTGGAACAGATCACCGAAGGCATCAAGCCCCTTAACGAGGAGCTCAAGAAGGAGAAACCGGACATCAAATGCCTGAACGCTCTTCTCAAGAGTCTGGAACAACACAAGGGGACGATTCCGGCGGCGAAGCGGAACAAGAAGATCGGCGAGATCAACGCCATCCTCAGTAAGCTGGATGACGGGAAGAAGTGCCGGACGGTGCGGGCGAACAGGGGCCCGACGTTCAAGGACGGCCGGCCTTGCGGCGCTGGTGGCGGGTGTGGGTGCGGATCAGGGCCACCGTCAACTGGTGGATCTCGTCGAGCAGGGTCTTGAGGCGTT
>JBGQLF010000015.1:0-21237 GCA_041499985.1 Gemmataceae bacterium | reverse complement strand
GATGGTGGTACTGACCGGGTTGGCCGGGAACATGAACCACATCGTCGTGGGCACAAACGACACCAAGCTGGTCGGCGTTTATCTCGGCCTCGTGGGAATCGGGGTTGTCGTTGCGGTGAACGCTCTGGCGAACTGGCTGGCGTGGCGGCACCCAAGGGCTGTCCAGCACATTGCGAAGGCCATCGTCACGCCCGTCATGTGGTACTTTCTCGACCGTCCTGAGCCGCAAGCCGAGTTTCGCTGGGAAGACATCTCGCCCTTTTTGTGGGCCAACGGCAAGATGCCCACCTGCGAGGAGTGGGAGGCGCTGGCCGCTAATGGCTTCAAGGACTACCGGCTCAAGGTGTACGGCCTCGTGGAGAACCCTATCGAACTATCGCTGGACGATCTTCGGGCGCTGGGCAAAAAGACGCAGATCACACTGCACCACTGCATCCAGGGGTGGTCGGGCATTGCGGAATGGGGTGGGGTTCCTCTGGCGGAACTGATCAAGCTGGTTCGACCAAAGCCAGGCGTGCGGGCGGTGGTCTTTTATTCCTTCGGCGAAGGAGCGGAAGGCGGTCCGTTCTACGACAGCCTCTCGATGCAGAACGCCAAGCGCCCGCAGACCCTTCTGGCCTACGAGATGAATTTCGAGCCGCTGAATCTCCTGCACGGTGCGCCGCTACGGTTGCGGGTTGAAAACCAGCTTGGCTTCAAGATGGTCAAGTGGATACAGGCCATTGAGTTTGTTGAAAGTGTGAAGGCGATCTACAAGGGGGAAGGCGGCTACAACGAGGATAACGAATACTTCGGCGAGTTGGCGAACATCTGAAGTTCGACGTGGTGGTGGGAGAGGAGGACGCCGATGAGCGCCCTTAGGAGTTGTTCCAAAATAACTTGTCGAATTGTTACTCTCGGGGCGAGATCGTATAATTCCACTCTCCGTGGAACTTATGCCTCTTGATTTTGATCGCTGCCAATTCCTCGTCGGTGACTTTGATCCCTGTCTTGTAAGTATTGGTGTCCAACTCGGCTTGGATTCGCAACCCAGCCTTCGTCTTCGTGCTGCCGATCAGGTTGACGACGACGGCGCGGCTGAGCAACGGCTTGCCACGCCAGTTTTCCGTAATGTGGCAGAACATCCGATGCTCAATCTTATTCCATTTGCTCGTACCGGGTGGGAAATGGCTCACGGAGATACGCAAACCGATTAACATATATCGTAGATCTCCTCCGGTTCATGTGAAGCATAGGGCTTCAAAGCACCAGAGTACAATACAAGGTTAATCTGGTAGAAAACCCAAGCGACACCCCACCATGCAAGCAACGTAATGACACCATACTGAACTCCCCATCGCAAAGAAAACATCAAGGTCTTACGTGTGGGGACGATTGCGAACGTTTGCACAGGCTCAACGGCTCGCCATCCCTTGTCGGATTCGGTTCCTGTCGATTTCGTCTGAGCAAGTTTGCTGTCCGCCAGCTTGAATTTGTGACCGCATGATGGGCAGCGGACAGCTTCACCCCTAGACTCTACCGGTGCTCGCAGCGACTGCCCACACCGACAGGCGAATGTCAGCGTCCCGCATCCCTTTGTACGTTCTAGGGTGGTTGAATTCTCTTTCTTCTGCGGCAATGAGCTGTCCTGGCCGGCAGTTCTTTGCCCTTCTGCGGGGAAACGAGCTGTCTGTGTTGTCGATTCCTGTAGATGCTCTGGTTTAGCTGCGGGCACTCCTGTGCTGCCCCCGAGAGTGGCCGCCAGAACCTTGCCACAAGCCGGACAATTAAGTTTCTTTCCCAGGAGGTCGTCCTTGATCAAGAGTCTCTTGTTGCAGTGGGGACAGAGCATCCTAGGCATGACACATCTCCGCAGGTTTTCACTTGGATGTTTACTCCGGGAACACGACCCTTATGGGTAGCACATTGCTGATGGGTGCTGCGTCGGACAGATTCTTCGTATGGGCATCGTGGTCAATGAGGAAGACCCACATGCTGCCCGTTCCTTTGACTTTGGTCTCAACAAGGAAGAGCGCCCCCAGCTCCTTGCCTTCCTTGGCGGTGAAACCTGTTTGGCCAATGGTGGCAAAATAGGTCTTTGAATTGTTGTTCTCATCCACGGCAGGGATTGCAGCCCGAATGCCAAAGCTGGTCGGGGGGCCAATAAAAGTGGGATTCGGTGTGCAGACGATTTGTGTTTCCACAAAAGAGCCGAGTCCCTCTACGAAGTGGCCCTTCAACTCGTCATCGTTTTTCCTCGAAATGTGGAAAGGAACGCTTTTGGTCTCGGAAGCGTTGGATGATGTGGCGCCTGGTTGGGTCTTCCACCAGAGCCATCCTGCCAGCCCAACCAGAAGAAGGAGGACAGCCGTTCCGGCCTTCAGCACGAAAGATCGGGGAGAATGGCGAACCTGCGGTACAGTAGAGCTAGGCGTCGCCGTATGGCCTGTGCTCGTCAACGGCGTTGTCTCTGGCAATGCATTGTCGGGTTTAGGTTGGTGCCCTTGGCCGGGAAGTGGAATTGGTTTGGCATTCCCTGCGGGAAGAGGAGCGGCTGGCGTTCGGATTTTGTTCGCAGGAGACGGTTTGTCAGGAGCTGGTTTGTGCGTTTCGGGTGAGGGAGAGATAGCGGGAGGGGGGATTGGTGTGACGTGTCCACACGATGGGCACTTGCAGCGCTTCCCGGACAATTCCTCCTTCGCCCGCAATGGCTTTTTGCAGCCGGGACACTGGAAGCTGATGAACATGGCCGAACCCCCACGGCCTCTCGCCATCCTGCCCGTGAACGCTGTCGAACAGGGTACCCAGTGTCGATCGCCTTTTCCACCGCTTTTTTGATTGCATTGGGGTGATGACAGCTGAAACTGGCAGGGTAATACTGCTCGCAATGGCGAAGAAGCGAGCAAAGCCCTTCCGGTATGCTGGGGTTTGCTCGTTTCCAGTGTTCTGCGAATCGGCGAACGGCGAAGCGGGGAAGGCGTTGGGTATTTCGCTTTCGCTGTTTCGCTAGTCCCCATCTCGCAGCTGTGCTTTATCGAACCTTGCCCAGTGCCTCCCTCAGCGTCTTCGCTTTCGCTGTCAGGTGGGAGTAGTGCCGATGAAGCATGGCTGTTCATGTGTGCCCAATGTTCGACGAGCTGGGGGCATGAACAGCAGTGGCATGGTTCTGTGGCTTCTCGACAAGGAAGTGATTTGCCCTGCCTCCCTGAATTCCTGGTTGTCGGCTTCTTCACTCTCTTTACGCACAGGAGCCACTTCAGGGTTGTTGCCTACAGCCCGTACTACTTCGCCAGCCACGCCAGGGCCTCGAAAAACTGCTCGGTCAAAGACTGGAGAATTGGCGGTGGGAAATCCCCTTGAGGCTGTGGAAGAGCAGGGACGCCTACCAATTTGGTCGCCGAGAGAAATGCTTAATTTCTACCCAGGATTTCACTATTGGGAGGATGGTTCTGCTGCCGATTTACCCAAGTTCAGCCAACTCATTTTACCCAAGTGATTACCCAACGATTTACCCAAGCCGTTTACCCAATCATAGTCAAGTCCTAAGTCCTTATTTATCTTCCACTTATAGCGAGGGCGACGGGACTCGAACCCGCAACCACCGGATCGACAGTCCAGGACTCGCGGCCTTCAGGCACATTTCTGGCATCCATCACTCACATTGCAATTCCTGATTTACTATAGTCTTGCGTCGTTTCATGCGTATAATACATGCAGGTGACATTGCGTTCACATTGATCAATGTTGTCCCCAAATTGTCCCCAAGCCCCAGGTGTGGCATGGCCTCCATCGAGTGTCGCAACGGCAGCTGGCGCGTCATTTTCCGCTACAAGAACGAGAAACGGGCCTTCACCGTAGGAGAGGTGACCGCCGCCGATGCCGCCGTCTACAAGGCATCCACCGAGGAGCTGCTCCGCCTGCTCAATCGCAAGCTCGTCGGCCTGCCATCGGGATGCAGCATTGAGGATTTCATGTTCCACCGGGGCAAGCCTCCCGAGCACGTCGCGTCCACCTCGAACGGACGAAAGCAGCTGACGCTCGCCGACCTGCGGGACGCCTACTTCCGCTCACAGGAGAAGAAGCTGGAAGCGACCACCCTCGACGGCATCCGCCTGCACTTCGACCATCTTACCCGCATCCTCGGAGCGAAGGTGCTGATCCCGCCGATGCAGCGGTCCGACCTCCAGCGTTATGTGGACAAGCGTGCCGATGAGTGGATCGACCCCAACGTCTACCGGAAGGCACGCCGGGAGAAGCAGGCGAGCGCCAAGCCGAGACGGAACTACAAGAACCCACGGCCACCGAAGATCGAGAAGCCCGACAAGCCGAAACGCCACCCGTCCGCCGCCACGATCAAGAAGGAGATCATTAGCCTGCGTACCGCGTGGAACTGGGCACGCAGGCAGCTCGGCTTGGCCGAGGAATTCCCTGGCACTGGCCTCGACTTCGCCAAGATCGCCGAGAGCCTGCCGTTCATGACGTGGGAGGAGGCCGAACGCCGCATCGAGGCTGGCGACGACCCGGAGCAGGTATGGGATTGCGTCTACTTGCGACCGGACGAGATCGCCGAGCTGCTGGATTGGGTGAAGGCCCGGCCTGTCAGCCCGTGGGTCTATCCGATGCTCTGCTTCGCCGCCCACACCGGGACGAGGCGGTCGGAGATCGTCCGCGCCCTGCCCTCCGACGTTGACCTCGCCAACAGCGTCGTCACGATCCGGGAGAAGAAGCGGGACAAGAGAAAGACGACCACCCGCCGCGTGCCCATGACACCGTTCCTGAAGGACATTCTGACCGACTGGATGGTCAAGAGGGCGAAAGGCAAGTCGCTGTTCTGCAAAGGCAACGGCAAAGAGATTACCCCCCGCGAGGCGATGAACTACTTCGACCGGGCATTGCGAGTGTCGAAGTGGAGCGTACTGCGGGGGCTGCACGTTTTCCGGCACTCGTTCATCTCGGCGATGGCCAGCAAGGGGATCGACCAGCGGCTCATCGACAGCTTCGTTGGACACTGCACTGAGGAACAGCGAAGGCGGTATGCCCACCTGTACCCCGACGTGCAGCAGCAGGCAATGCGGGAAGTGTTTGGATAGGCAACAGGCCCTCACGCTGGTAACTCAAGCCCAAGCCGGCAGTGATCGTCCAAGTGATTTGAGATTATTAGAGATCTCCACAAGAGACAATCCAGGATCACTAACGCTATTGACTGGGTATAGCCTATAGGCTATTATTCACTCATGTGGCATGTGGCGACGACCGATGCATTTGACGAGTGGTTTACTGAGCTGGACGAAGACAGTCAGGCGGAACTGATCGCCAAAGTGGAACTGCTGAAACTCCTGGGGCCGAAACTAGGCCGGCCTCACGCCGATACTCTCAACGGCTCGAAACATGCCAACATGAAGGAGCTGCGGGCCGACACGGCAGATAAGGTTCTACGTGCGGCTTTTGCGTTTGACCCCGATCGTGCCGGCATTTTGCTGGTTGCCGGCGACAAGTCAGGCGTCAGCAAAAAACGCTTCTACAAACAACTGATCGCCAAGGCTGATGCATTGTTCGACGCTCACTTGGCAGCATTGAAGGCAAAGAAGAAGGGGAAGAAGTAATCCTATGGCCAAATCATTCGACGATCTCGTCCGGCGGACGACCACGAAAAAAACCCAAGCGAAGGCATCTCGCCGTGCTCAGGAACTGCTCGGGGAATTGCTCCTCAACGAAGTTCGGCAACTGGCGGGCAAGAGCCAGCAGGAGGTCGCCCAGACGCTTGGCATCAAGCAACCGAGCCTGTCCAAGCTCGAAAAGCAAACCGACATGCAGATTTCAACGCTGCGAAAGATCGTCCAAGCTCTGGGTGGCGAACTAGAGGTTCTGGCCAGGTTTCCGAAAGGGACGGTTAAAATCGACCAGTTCGACCCGTCGCATCGCCGGTCTCGGCATCACGGGCCGGGAGACTTGCAATTGGTTTAGCCAGCCGAGGGTCCCGGCCCTGCCAGCCTCTACGGCCTGGCGTGAAGCAGGCCGCCATCACGCGAGTCTTCGGATAGGCAACAGTCCCTCCCTTTGGAATCGCAGCAGCTCGGCGTGACTGATGGCCCACGAGGCGTGGGCGCCTCGACCACTCTCTTTTTTCTCTGCCTTGATGCGGCCATGCCGGCACCATTCCCGGCAGGTGAACTCAGAGCGCCGCGCTATGCGGGCGAACTCCTCCACGGAATACCACTCCCGCACTTGCTCGCGTTCTATCAAAATCAAGAGAAGCTGTTCGAGACGCTCAAGTTTTTCTTCAACCGTCATGCTCACCTCTCCATTCCCCTGCTGCGTTGCTGCTCGACCTGCCGGCCCTGCTGTGTTTCCTTCTGCCGTCCTCCGACAAACTGCGCCAGATCTTTGATCTCCAGTTCCAGGCGATGCTTTTCAGCCAGCTCCTCCGGCTCCAGCTTCCCCTTGAATCCATCCCGCAGTTGCATCTGTTTTGACCACAGCAGCCGGAAGGCATCGGAGCACTCCGCCAATCCCTCCCTGCCAAAGCGCTGATACAGGGCCTCCAGGCGTTCGAGGCGCTTGTCCATCCACGAATCGCTTTTCACCGCCCCACCTCACATTTCCATTTCCCGCCCACGGCTTTGCGTGAGGCTCTTTTCGTGCGGCTTCGTCATCCGATGCACCCGCTCGAAGAGCCTCCCCGCCAGCCACCTCAAAGCTCCATGCCCCTGTCGAATCCGCGCTCCCTCTCCTGGTTTTTCAGGATTTCCATCGCCCGCTCGGCATCTCTCCGGCTTGGGAATACGCCAAAGCAGCGATGATCCTCTCCCTTGACGCGAAAGCCAAACCACGCGGAAGCTTCGGCCTCTTTCGCTGGCATCCAGCCGCAGCCGTCAAGCGACCTGCGGTACGCCTCGATCGAGTATTCCCAGTGCTTCGCCATGCTTCACCTCAGTTCCTGCTCCGGCCCATGAGGAACCTCATGAGCTCTTCCTCCCGCTCCGGCCTTTTCCACAATCGGAAGCCGTCTTCTTCGCGCAATCCCCACACCGTTTTACACCCAGGGCACTCCACCATCCTTCCCAGATGCTTTCTTTTTGCTCTCAGCAACATCTGACACGACGGGCATCGTAATTTCACCACCCACCATCCCTTCTTTGCTTCCTCAGTAACGTGGGGGTTTCCTTGCCCCTTGAACCAGCTTGGAAACCAGCCAATCGGTGGTTTATCATTCATTGCTTACTTCATCGCTCAATGCCCTTCTCTTTGCCCTTCTTCGGAGCAGGAGCTTCCGTCGTCTTTCCGTCAAGGATGTTCTGGAAGGCTTCCTTTTCTGTAGTCGCTGACCCGTACCAATGCGCATCCTCACGCTTCGCCGCTGCATAATCCTCTCGCCACTCTCTGAAGAGAGCGGCCATCTCTTTGGCAGTTAGCTTTTTCATCACATCCCCCTGAAAAAAGGCGAGCGGGACGATTCAATGCACCGCCCCCGCCGCGAGACCCGTTTTCACCGCCGAATCCTGTCATGCCGCCGCCGAGATGACAGGCCCGGCTCGCCTATCCCGCCGCACACCCAGATCAGGACGGCGAGGCTGACGTTGGCCAGCATGACGCCGACGAGCCGGCCGAGGAAGCAGCTGCCGGGGAACATCGCGTGGCAGAAATCGCACAGGATTGGCTTCTTTCATGGGTGAAACACGGGCGGGGGGCAGACCCGCTCGCGCCCGCGTCATTTCAGTTTGAAGCCGCTGCCTCCGCAAACGGAGCAGCTCTTCTTGCCCCCGCAACTCATACAGTCACCGAACAACATCCCCTTGCCGTTTCCTCCGCACAGCACGCAGTTGCCGGAACCGTGGCAGCTCTGGCAGGGCGAGACGACCTTTCCGGCCCCCCATAGCACCACGAGTAGGATGGCTGCCGCAGCCACCACACCAAAGAAGCAGCCGAAGCCTTGTCCGAAACTTCCATTTGTTGACATGGTTATTTACCTCCCGTCGAGAACTGAGATGTGTGATTGCTCACAGACCGTGAGTGTAGATGCCAACGCAGGACGGCGAAGCCGGCCAGCGCCAGCACGATGACCATGAAGATCGCGGTCCAGTTCGTGTTCTTGGCAACGCCCTCGACCGCCTTGCCCGGCGCCTCCGCCAGCGGCCGCACGGCGTTCTCGGCCACCGTCTGCGACATTCCTTGGGCGGTATTCAGGAAGGCTTCGGGCTTGGCAAGGAAGGCCGTCAGCGTGGCCCCCACCGCCAAAGCGCCCTTGTTCTTCCACACGAAATCCGCTGCCCGGTCGCCGTACTTGGCAATGACCTCCAGCAACTCCGGGGTGCGGCCGATCTTGGCCAGGTCGCCGTCCGCCATCAGCATGGCCAGGCGCCGGCCGCCCTGCGGGCCGGTCGCCGCCAGCGCCCGTACCGCCGGGGCGCCGAATCCTTCCAACACCGGCTCGGCGATACTTGCGTGCTTCACAAGGACCTCCGCCGCCTCCGGACCGTGGCGGGCCACCAGCTTCATGGCGGTGGGGCGGGACACCACCCAGGCCGCCCCCGGTTCGCCGTGACGCGCCAGCACCTGGGCCGCCTGGCGGCCGTGCGCCCCGGCCTCCTCCACCAGCGGGAGTGCCCTCGGCCCCACCTTCCGCACGGCCTCGAAGATCTCATCGCCGTGCCGCGCGGCGGCCGTTTCAATCTTCCGGGCAAGTGCTTCCGTGCCTTCGCGCACCGCCTGTCGCCCGAACCGTTGCATGGCGTACTCCGCCACCTCAGCGGCAGCACGGCTCTTGCCGTCCGCCAGGGCCGGGACCGTCGCCGTCAGCAGCAGCGCCGACGCAAGCAGGCCGCTGTATCTCTTCATTTGCCTCCCCCTTCCAGCACGAGATTCTTGATCGCCCCGTTCCGCAAAATCGTCCGCTCGCAACTCAGGACGGACAAGTAGTAGAAAAGGCCCTCTCCTTCGTCTGCCGCCTCCTTCTTGGCCGGGACGGCTGGCTTCTTGAGAGCCGGCGGAGGGTTCCCGCGCATGGTCTCGGCGTTCAGCCAAGGAGTCCGAAGCGCTTGGCCCACTTCAGCCGCAGCTTTGCCGTCGAGGATCAGCTCCTCGCAGTATTCCAGGGCCTCGACGACCTGTTTCTCGATGTTCGCCGCCGGGTCATAGCCGAGCGCCAGCAGCAGACGGTCGAGCAGCGCGTCGATGACAAGCCCCGCGATCACCCCGCCGCCGAGGGTGATGGCGCCCGAGGCTGCGCCACTGCCGAGAATCCCGCCGGATAGGCCAAGGCGGCCAATCACGCTGACGGCGAGCGAGTGGATGACGGGAGCCGTCAGATCGGCGCCGACCCACGTTAGTGCCTCCCGCCCCGCCCAAACGGGCAAGTCTTTCGCGATCGTCTTCCGTGCGTTCTCGACCGCCCGTGCGTACTCCTCGCGGAATGCGGTCTCTGTGGAAAAACGCAAGTCCTCCCTAATCGCCCCGAGGGCGTCGTCACTGAGGTCGGCGCGGACCTTGACCAGGAGGGCATTCTCGATGGCCTGTAAATCAACCACGCAACCTTGCACGGCGGACTGGAGGACCTCTTCCAACTCCGTGCTGGAGAAGACGAGCGTTTCAAAGCGCTCGTGCAGGTACTTGCGGTGCCCGTCACCGTCGGTAAAGGGAAGCTTGCTCTTGGCGAATGCCCATTTGCTGCCGTAGGACAGAGCCCTTTCGGCGAAGGCGCGGGCACGCTTGCTGCGCTCGGCGAAGAAGTCGCTCACCCGATCACAATGCTTATTGACCACCTCGTTGGCCTCCTTCTCGGCGGCGGACAGGTGGGGCTGAATCTTCTCCCACGCGGCCAGGGCGGAGGGATCGGGGCTAGGCGACCTCTCGGTGTTCGGCGGCGCGGACGAAAGGATGGAGTTCGGCTCCTGTTGGATCGTCAGCCACACGCCCGGGGCGACCACGGCGGTGACGAGGAGAGCGATCTCCCATCGGTTGGTTTTCATGGTTCAATTCCTTAACAGCGGGCAAAGCTTGTGGTTGAATGCCTGTGGCTGGGCCTCCAGGGTCTGACCGGCAGAATCCTCGTTGGAGGTTTGCCGCGGGGCTACATCTCGCGACCGCCGTGCTCCTGTTGCTTCTGCATGTCCGGCGGCCCATGCTGCGGGTCTTCGACGCGCTGGCCATCCTTTCCGGCACGCGGGTACATCACGAACCCTGACCCGTTGAACAGGGCTGCCGCTAACTCGTGCGCCCCCGCAGCCGCCTGCTGCTTCAGCTCCGCCCCAACATCCGCGAGGATGCCGCTCAGGCTGAGGCCGGGGGCGATGGCCCGCACGCCTTCCCTGGCGGCTTCGACCGGCCCCATGCTTTTCGCGATCAGCTCTTTCTCAGTCACTTCACACGCTCCTTTCATCTTGCCCACTGCACGTCGTTAAACGGCTGCCGGCTGCTCTGCTGCATAAGAGCCGTCATGCCCCATGCCGCCCCGATTGCCACCGCGAGAACAATGGCGGCCATGAACAGCATCTTGAGCCACGCCCATGCTCGCTGCCGCGAGCTAGGCGGATCGAAAGACTCTTCGTAGTATCTGACCAGCGTTGTCCACAGCGGGGGGATGCCTGGAGTGAAGATGATGGCCGTTCGCGGCGACAGCCCCATCACTTCTTCCAACTTGAGCAGGTGGCGTCCCTTTTGCGAGATATTCACACTCGACCCGCCGGAGACACTGAAGTTGCCCTTCCCCTCGTCGGAGCATGTCGTTGACCACCCTTGATTCTTTCCACTATCCCGCACGAGGATGGTCTCCTCGCCCAGCCGCTCGCTCACATATTTAGCAGTCTCATTGTCGTTTATGCCGAAGAACACCTGCGAGACGTTGCTCAGCAGCGTTTGATCCTGCGAATCGGGGAACACTTTCTTGAGCTGCCCCAAACTCTGGGCGTAGAACTGCAAGCGGCAACCATAGCCCCTGTACATGGACAAGGCGTCGTCAATGATCTCCATATGGCCTACCATTGCGATCTCGTCGATGACGTAATGCACCAGGTTATTCTCCTGCAAGCCGTTTCTGGCTACGCCACGGAGGCAGTCTGTCAGCCACATCCTCAGGAGCGGGCTTTGTACCCTCGCCGCGTCCGGCGGCAGGACCAGGTAAACGGACATCTTTTTCTTGGGAAGGTCTGCCGGGTCGAAACTGCTGCTGCGCGTGTTCGCGGCCACCGCGATCGTGTCCAAGAACCGCGTGTACCTGTGCGCCGTCGTCATGACCGAGGCTAGCTCCTTCTCCTGGTAATGACGCAGCTGTCCTCCACTCCGCGCCAGCATGCCCTCCCACGCATCGCTCTGGCACATCAGCTGGATAGCTGCCTGTAGCCTTTCTGGATCGGTCAGCAGCCGCCGCACCGTCTGTAGACTCCGGTCCCCGACTTCCGCGTGGGCACAGACGCAAGCCATCAGTCCGGCTAGGAACGACTTAGCGGATTCCGCCCAGTGCGGGTCTCGCTCCTGCCCAGTCATCACCACAAGGGCGTCGGCCAGGCCGTTGCAGTAGTCAATGGCCAGAGGGTCGGTTGCCGTTATGGCATCCAGGGGATTGCGCGTCGCGCCCGGCAACTTCGTCGCGCCGTAAGGGTCGAGTATGACGATTTCGTGTCCCATCGCCCGCCTCTTATCGGCAGTGATGGATGCGAGTTCGCCCTTAAAGTCCACCACCACGCAGGACTCCTCGCACGTGAGCAGGAACGGCACGGCTATGGAAACTCCTTTTCCTACCCCTGTTGGGGCGCATATGAGCGTGTGGCACGCCTGGGGCAACCGCACCAGGGCGGAATTGTCACGGCGGAACGCGGCCAGAAAGTTCTGGCAGGCGTCGGCAGAATTCACGCTTGCATAGAACAGCCCGTTAATGGCGTCGAGCTTCTTGGGCCGGACTTCGACCCTTCCGAGAATCAGGCCTTTCGTGGCGCTCAGCATCCCGGCATATCGCAGATCCTCAGCAGTAGCCCATCGGGCCGTGCCATGCGACCAGAGCTGGTTGCCCTTCTTGGCAACGAGGGCCAGCAAAGCGATGCCCAGCAGAACCAATGCCCACGGCAGCACCATCACCACGAGGGCATAGCTGTACGCGAAGAGCACCATCGCAATGACCAGCATCGAGCGTGAAAGTCGCATGGTAGACCTTCCAGATTGACAAGTCTCAGTTCTTCATCGGGCGCAACCGATGCTGCATCCGATCACGCATCACGTCGTACGACTCGATGCCCGCCTTGCATGTTTCGTAGAACCACTCGAAAGCGTCCCTGCGCTCTTCTGGCCGGAGGCAGTTCTGCACGATTTCGAGCAGGGCGTGAGCCATGGCAAATGCTGCATCATGCTGTAACCTGGTGTTCATGCTTTACCCCAGCTTCGCTTCATCCCGGCATGCCCGCTCGAACGTCTTGATGTCCCAGCCTTGCTCACTGGATTTCTTGGCCTTCTTGAGCAGCGCCTGCATGGCTTCGACCATGAGGTCCAACGAGATCCCACTCCCGCTGACCTGCACGGTGACGCCCGAGGGCAGCGGGCATTTAATCCGGCTGACCTTCACTCCGGGCGTCCCGCCGTTGCGGCTCTTGCGTCCTTGCCGTTCAACCTCATCGCGAGACGTGCCGGCCAGGATTTCGGTAAGCTTGTGAATCTGGTCCTGCTTGGAACCCTTGGCGATGGCATAGGCTTTGGAAAAGCCGAACGCCCCGGCCAGGAACGCCTCTTTCGCTTCTGGGATCAGCTCATCCACTGAGAAAATCCGCGTCACCATCGAGGGATCGCAATGCAGTTCCGCAGCCAAATCCTTCTTCAGCCATTCCGGATTGAGAGCGGTCAGCTCCGTGCACGCGAGGTACAGCTCGGCGTCTTTCAGCCCTTCGCGCATGAGGTTTTCGATCAGTTGCAGCTTCTTGACCTCGCGGCGACTAACCTCCCCCTCCAGCACTTTCACGTCCACATGCGTAAGCCCGGCCAGCTTGGCTGCCCGGAGCGTGCGCTCCCCGGCCACCAGGGTGCCGTCCCGCAGCACCAGGAGCGGGCGGAGCTGCCCGTCTCTTTTGAGGCTGTCCGCATGCCGGCGCAGGCTCTCGTCGCTGAACTGCTTGCGAACGTTCTCCTTGACGATGGGCTTTTCCACTGGCCAGGTTTCGTATGTTCCTGTTCCCACTTGAACCTCTGCTCTCCTGACGCCGGGACGGGCACGCGGCCCATCCCATCATTGCCACCTTCACTTTGACACTCTCGCGAACTGTCACCGCACCTCATCAGCCTGTCAGAAACCCACCGCCCCCGACTTAACGAGGGCGGTGGCGACGGCCCTCCGTTACTTATGCCATTTCCCCTTCGCCAGGGGCACCCAGCGGAAGTTGGTACCAGCTTCATTGATGTACAGCGTGTCCTTGGAAATCCTCAGCCGAAAGGTCTTGTCCCCTTTAAGTTGCAGATCGATTACGTCACTGTTGTCGGCCGCCGTCTCAAAACTGTAGCTCTGGCCATTCCGTCTCACGGTCCAGCTGTCCCCGATCCCTTGCTGCGTGCAACTCCACGTTGTTTGGTTATCATCGATTTCTCTTCCCACCCACGACGTCCCCTCCGCAGCAACGGCAACCGATGCCATTGCGGAGAGGAACACTCCCAAGACTGCACCAGGTAAACATTTCTGCATTCGAAAACTCCTTATGGGCGGTACTTGGGCACCAACAATCGCCGCCTACACAGCGGCGCAGCAGTGCAACTCACAGAACGCATCCAACAGACGGGGTTGACAGATCGTATCCTTCATCACCTCTCCTCTATCTTCCTAAACGACGCACAAGGCTGAATTCCGCCTTTCGGAAATAGAATCCCAAGGATTACCACTGATTAGTAAGTGTTATCTCCTTTATCCTGCGGTTAATATCAATTGTCGAACGGGCCATCGGCCAAAATCGTCGCGCCTTTTGGGATTTGCTGTTGGGACCCGATGACTCTGGCCGGTCCCCACGGTAATCTGCTACGCACTCAAGGCTGCGCTAACGATGTCCCTGGCCAGACGCAGTCGCTTCTCGACCGTCCGCACACTGACCCCAAGCAGGCCGGCGATTTCCTTGTGGGTATGACCCGCCTCCACCAGCTCTACAACATCGGCCACCTGGGCTCCGCCCCTGATCTCGAGCAGGTCAAGCCACTCGGTGCGGGCGGTATCACCGGCCTTCTGGACAGCCGCATCCAATTCCAATGGATGGCTTGCGTCAGAATCCTTCTCCTTGCGAAAGCTCGAGAACGGTATCATCCGCGGTCGTTTCGTTTTGCCGCGCCCGTTCTGCTTTCTGCGGTAGTCCAGGTGCACGCTCCTCGCCATAACCTTGAGCTTGCTTTTCCAGGCTTCCGGGGTATCAGGCCACAAGTCTCCATCGCGCAGGCTTTTCAAGGCTTTCACGCATGTCTCTTGGGTTTGTTCCAGCGCGTCTTCAAACGAAAGCCCCGCCCGCCGGAAGATGGCAAAGATGTCGCAGTAGAACTCGGGCCCGCAGCCGGCATAGCCGATCGGATCAAAGTCACGAAGCATCAGCTTGTAGTCTCCTGAATGCAACGTTTCAGCCCGTGCAGCCGCTGCGCGGCGTTTCTCAACGGTATTCTTGACGAGTTGTGGCATGACGACCTCTTGAATAAACGGAGCCTGATCATTGGCGCGCACAGCAGGCACCGTGATGGAACGAATGGACTGGGAAGCACGATCCCGTGGCCTCGAACCGAGACCACGGGCAGCAGATCCCCTGGCTGTTTAAGAGGAACCGTTAGGCGGCGTCGGATTCGTCGAACTCTCCGCTCTCTACTTCGCGTTTGCGACGGAAGAAGTCTGCCCGCGAGGCTCCGGTCTTTTCGGTATAGACGTGTTCCTGGTCCTTTGCGTCGGCGACCGTGCCTATAATCTCGCGGACGACATTACGGCGCTTCTTCTTCCTGGCTTCCGGCGAGGTCGTGTTCACTTCGTGACGGAAGTGGCAGGTCGCCTCCCGGACGCTGGCTGCAATCAGATCCTCCCAGTGGGAGACGGAGCAGTCGGCCGCAAATTGCAGGTAGGTCTGAAATGCTTTTTTGCTGCAAGCGAAGATCGAGTGGGCATCCGACCGCCCGACACTCTTTCAGCAGGTATTCCGTAACCAGCATGCACTCCTCCGGCCCGATGACTAATTTGTCCTGCATACGGTATCCTTGCCCAGCCAGATCCCGCATCAAGGCCGTGAGTTCGGAATCGCTGATTTCGAGCCGATGAACCTCGATCCGGGTGGCCAAGGCCCGCAGTTCCGGCAGGTCGGCGAGTGGCCGGTTGCTAATCAGGATCAGCCCCCCGCGAAAAACAAATCGCACTCGGCCGCCCGTGGCGGTGGTCCAGGTGACGACCCGGTCATGTCCTGGTTGCGCCCAGAGTGCAGAGCGGAGTACGCCCTGCGCGTCGGGGTCTTTGGTCAACCGCTCCATGTCCTCCAGGACATGGATTGCGTCGGGAGCATTATGCAAGGTCTGGAACAAGCCCTTGGCGGTCATGCGCGAGTTGTACAATTGATAGGGCACATCGGAACTTTCGAGGTGCCGCAAGACCGTGAAGGACTTGCCAACGCCGCCGGTTCCATAAAGGTAGAATCCCTTCTTGTAGCCCTTGGCCACAGCCGTAACGTGATCGCGGACCAGGTGCAGTTTCTTATCGAGGCTGGCCAGAGCGATCTGGTCGGGGCTCAAGCCGTTCGTCAGCGTATCAGCCATTGCATCCTCCCAGAGCGCCTCAGGTCTCAGAGCACGAGTCTGAGACTTTGAGACTGCGAGATTGTGAGACCGGCATTTCACCGTGCATATTCATGGCGGCGGCGGACCGAGCCGGGCGTGCAGGCCGCCAAATGTTGGTTAACGATCTGGGCGATCATGGCCATGGTAATATCAATGTCCTCCCGCCCCTCCTTATTGGTGGCGACCCGATCGCGAAGCTGGTCGCGGAAGGTCCACAGGCGGAGATCGGAGGAAGAAATTCTCTTGAGCAGATCGATCATGTGATCCATCGCCTCAATCCGCTCGTCGCTGGTGCGGGCGGTGATGATTTCGTTGAACCGATCATCTATCTCGACCTCGAAAACATGACGACGGGCGACGGAACGCGCATGGACTTTCACTGCGCGAGATCTGCATCTCGGCATCGTTTCACCTCGTTATTGGAAAGAAGGCGCCCGCTGATCCGCATGCAGGTGCGACGGGTGTCGCTGGAGTGACTGCAACCCGAAGGCCGCTTGTCGGAACACGTTTGGAGGACTGTCAGTTGGTTTGGGTGATTTCTGTGTCGTCATCTAAAGAACGCGCAGGGCTTCAGAATGCGCCGCACTTTTTTCAGAACTCCCGAGACAGCCGCTGAAAGATGTCCCGCAGCAGGCGGACCGCTTCTGCGTGCCGACGCCGGAACGTGGCCTCGGGGATTCCCAGCCGCCCCGCCGCTTTCCGTCCCGTCAGCCCGGCGAAGTAAACGGCCTCGACCACCAGCCACATGTCCGGGGGCAGCTGGCGCACGGCTTCAAGCACCGTTTCCTGCTCATGGAGATCAATCCAAGTTACCGAAGCGGGCGGCATCAGATCGTCGCGCAGGGAGACCGTGCGCTTCCGGCGCACGAGTGTGACGACGGCGTTCCGGGCGATGACCCAGAGCCACTTCCTGCGGGCGAGAGTAGTCATCCTCTGGGCCCGCCCTTCGCAGATGGCATCGATGGCCGTGTTCCCAGCCTTCTCCGTGGCGGCCTGCGCGGCGTGCTTGGGGAAACCTTCGCTCAGCAGGCAGGCTTCCACCTTCTCCAAGGCAAGCCGGAGGCAGTTGAACAGTTCCTCCTTAGAGGGCGGCGTAGCGCCGGGCAGCAACTCGCCGAGGCGGCGCAAATCCTCTTCATCGAACGACTTGCGGACCTGCGGCTTGATCTTGAACCAGGCCAGCGGCCTTGATGTCAGCGTTGCCATTTTGCTTCACCTCAGTAGAATTCTCCCCGTCACAAGAATCCTAGCCTGGGGGGAGCGAAAGATGACCGGCCCGCTACCAGCAAGCTCAACAGAAGTTCCCCGAAAGCACCCAAAGGCGCTGGAAGAACAGCCGAAAAACCGCTCTGTGAAGCCGGACGGCGACACGATCAAGCGGCTGCGCATCGAGAAAGGTTGGCGTGTCGAAGACCTCGCCAGGAAGGCGAGAAGTTCGGTAAAGACCGTCGAAAACGTCGAGAGGGGGGCCAACGTCTACCTGTTCACGCTGGCGAAATTCGCCACGGCGCTCGGAGTCGAGTACATAACACTGGTATCAGGGAGTAAACCGGCCCCGGAGCCGCCGAAGCATGGACCCACCGTCAAGGTACACATCGTGCTGTCGATTCCGTTCGATCAGTTCGAGGAATCAGAGAAATTGTCCGGTTTCATCGAGCTGCTTAAGCGAGTAATTCAGGCGCGGGATCACATCAACGTCCTTGCCGTGACCGATGGCAGCACCGTCATTACAATCGAGATGAGCAAAGAGGATATGTTGAAACTGTTTTCAGCATATTCAGAAGGAAAGCTGAAGGAGATGCTCTGTGATGAACTTCGCCTTTCGGGAAGAAGCCGCTTTCGGCTGCTTGCTGAGAAGTGTCAGGAAAGGCAGAAACGCAAACGTGACATCAAACGTGATATGAAGCACAAACGCAATCCGAAGTCGTAGTCTGGCCTCATTGCAGCAGTTTCGTTGCTTAGATTCTGCGATTCACTTACCGGGTCTGACTGGCCCTTTTCTGCTTATCAAGCCCTCCACACGTTCTTTTCTGGTGAACGCTTAGAACCGTCGCTATTTGGTCTTTAAGAGTAATTGATTTAGTCTTTAGGAGACGTTAACTTCTTGGTTGTAACATGAAAGATCATGCAACTGCGAAAAAAGCGCCTATGCTAGACAACATCGATGTCGCCATCTTAACCAAGCTCAATGACTTATCCGAGCGTTATGGCCTCAAAGCCTACGACTTCATTGCCACCGTGCAACCCGATCCAGACAATGGCAAGACGATGCTCTGTTTTGAGGTTCCGGCCCAGGGCAACATGCTCAAAGAGGAACGGTTCGACAAAATGCTTAAGGCAATCGGAGTGGACGAAGATGGTAATCTGAAAGGCACACCGACCCACGTCATCGACGCGCTCGAGGACGCCATCCACATCGCCCCTAAAACACATCCACGATTCTGAACTCTCCTCGAACGCGAATCCAGGTCATCTTACCGGTGCCACTTTCCGCCTGTGGCAGTTCGGTGTCTGCCTTCATTCAGCATCCGAACATCATCTGAAACCCCGCGTCGTGGCCAGATGCTATTCACGAAATTCCTTCTGGGAGGAGCCAGCCGGAACGCCGTGATGCTGTCCGAGGGACAAACGAGGTGTGGCTATCCGGGAAGGCGCTATTGCTGGTAAACCAGTTTTCGGTGGCCGAGCGAGATAACGAGGACTGTCAGATTTCCGTCGTCTATTCGGCAAACGAGCCGATAGTCCCCAACTCGGAAGCGCCAGTAGCCGGAAAAGTCGCCCGTCAGCCGCGAGGCAAGCAGCCGTGGATCATCGGAGGACGCCACGCGCTGGCGAAGAAACCGCAGCAATCGCGCCTGTACATCCGTTGGCGGTTTGCGGAGTTGCCGTCTGGCCTTGTCGGTGAACTCAACGTTCCAGGGCATCGGCCTTCAGGTCTATGCCCTGCTCCAATTCGTCCAGTGACCAGGTACGGCCGGGGTTCTCCAGCGCTTCGATGGCGTCTGCCAGATCCTCCCAGTCATCGAGCTTATCCAGGACGGCTTCGCGGATCAGGTTACTCTTTGTGCGCCGCATCCGCTTCGACACGTCGCTCAATCTCACTTCGATTGTCTCTTCAAATCTTACACCAGCCATATGTCGAACGTGCTCCGCATTGTGTTACTTGTACTAGATGTATAACACGTTTCACGGCAGAGCGCAAGAACGGCCTAACGCCAATGGCCACCTCTGTTAACCTTTAAGATCATAGTTCGCCTAACCCACTTTAGGCGAACTATAACCAAGCAAGACTGTATTGCCAGCATCAGACCACAGTTACACATGGACATGCGAGAGGGGATCGACGACCCATCGCACAGCATGTCCGTTCTCGCATACTGTTTGCTTCTACCCATTTCATATCGTTTGACAGCAAATTCAGTTTGTGGCATGCTAGAATCACATTGTACATCGATAGGACATCTCATGACTGAAGTGCGTATCCGTAATGTTGACGATTGGGTGGTGGAATCGCTCCGTCTTCGCGCCCGCTCGAAGGGACAAAGCCTTGAGGGGGCGCTCCGTGACTTACTGCGCCAGGAAGCCATGCGCCCCAAGCTGGAGCTGGCCAACGAGCTGCGCGAGATGCGCGAGGCGCTGCGGAAGAAGTACGGCACTTTCTCCGACTCCACCGCCCTGATCCGCGAAGACCGGGATTCCCGCGGATGATTGTCCTGGACGCCAACGTCGCCGCCAAGACCTACCTCGAAGAGGCCGGGGCGGAAGCCGCCACGGAACTGCTGGCCGGGCCGACGAAACTGCTGGCTCCCGAGTTGATCCGCCTGGAAGTGGCCGGCGCACTATGCCGCCGTGTGCGAAAGGGCGAACTGGAAGCCGGCGAGGCCGAGGCCCGCTGCCACCACTGGCTGGCGGAACTCGACAAGGGCCTCTTCACGCTGACGCCGAACCGGGATCTGCTCCCCGAGGCGATCGCCCTGTCCACGAAACTCAAGCATGCGTTGCAAGACTGCTTGTATCTCGCGGTCGCAATCCGGTTCCACGCGCCTCTGGTCACCGCCGATCGCACGTTTCACGAGCGCGCGCGACCGCTCTACAAGAAGATATCGCTCCTGAAAGGCTGCGAGGGCAATTGACAGGCAGGCGGATATGAACGAAACAGCTTTCAGCATTCCTGTGCCGGCTCGATCCACTAGCGCCGTGCCCGTAGAAGATACGCCGCAAGCGCCGGAAGCGCTGGCCTTGGGACCGCAAATCGCGGAAGCCCGTCAAGCCTGGCTGCTGCGGTCGCAATCGCGCGACACTCGCACCAACTACGCCCGCGACCTCGGCCACCGGACACAGAGAAGAGGAACCCGTACTGCGTCGTTGCTGCACCGCTGGCCGCGATGGAGCAAGTTAGTTGTTTGCATTTAGCGAGACGCGCCAGCCTGGACTGGGCGTTAGATCCAACCCGCTGCAAACGGGATGAAAGCACCGACGATGGAGCCGAGTGATAGCGTAACTTGAGCTGGAAACTGTCGCAGCGACTGATCTTCCTTCTCTCTTGATTTCGATTTCGATCGCGTTTTCCACACCAACACGGCTAAATTCGTTGCCGACTTCCCAACTGCGGCGCCCATGATCGTTGTGAGTACAGTTGATTCGAGGGGCAACGCACAACCGACCCACGCTCCGAAGGCCATTTGCATTTTCACACAGCCAACTCCGATGCTCCCCCTGCTATAGACAAGAGCGCTCAACGCAGTCGCAGCTAGGCTCGCCTTAATGCCACCACCTTTCGAGGGGACACTGGCTTCAAGACTCACCAGCACTGCCGTTATCCAGCCAGCCAAGACAGCAGGCAGCGAGAGCCAATTCGGCACTCGCAAAGTCGCCAGATTGATCACAGCCGCGGTCACCATTAGGCCGAAGGCAAACCAGATCGCCCACAGTTCAATGTCGAACAGAGTCATAGTCCCATCCGTGCTCGGCATCGGCGGCGTCCTCCGGATCACACTGCTTATCTTTTTTTTCCCACAAAGGACCAAGCCTCGTCGGGTTGGATCTGCTTGGGCCGTAGGCGGGACAGTCGGGGTTGGGGCAGGCCAGGTGCGGGTAGTCTTCGGCGCTCATCGCTTCCTTCCCGTGTCGCCGGGCTGCGATCATCTTAGGCAGCCCCGGGCCTGCCGAGAAGCCCTACGGAGTCACCACCCGAATGTCCTGCTTGACAGGCAGGACTTGACCTGATAGGAAGTTTCCTATATTAGAGGGGGTATGGAACCTTGGCCAGTGTGGAGGATGACGACGAGCTAGCAGCGCCGGTACTGGGCCGTTGGTCTGGATGGGCAACGCCAGACGGAACCTCCAGGCGTTTCCGAGGGGAGCACAAAAGACCATCGGCGACGAGCTGCAACTGATCCAGTTCGGCGGGATGCCGAAGGACGCCAAGCCGTTCAAAGGGGTAGGCAGCGGCGTTTTCGAGATCGCCTTGCGGTCTGACGCCGAAGCGTCCCGCACCGTGCTGGCTGT
>JBGQLF010000014.1:0-21275 GCA_041499985.1 Gemmataceae bacterium | reverse complement strand
CAGGCCCCGCCGAAGAAGAGGGGCGGGATCAGCAGGACGGCCAGGGCAAGCCCCATGACCGCCGGGGTATAAACACGGGCGAACTTCTCTACCCATTGTTCCGAGGGGGCACGCCGGGACTGCGCCTCCCCCACCAGGCGGATGATATGGGCCAGCGTCGTGTCCCCGGCGGGCTTGGTACATTCGACCGTCAGGGCACCGTCGCCGTTGATCGTGCCGGCAAAGACCGCTTCCGCGGCCGTCTTGGAAACCGGGATGCTTTCGCCGGTGATGGGCGCCTGGTTGACCTCGCTGGCCCCGCGGACCACGCGCCCGTCCAGAGGGATGCGCTCGCCGGGCCTTACCAGGAAAAGAGCGCCCACAGGCACCCGGTCCGGTGGCACCTGTTCGTCGCTGCCGTCCGCATGCAGGAGGCGCGCGGTGGGTGGTGTCAGGTCCATGAGGGCGGCCACGGCCCGGCGGGCGCGGCCCACGCTCCAGGATTCCAGGGCCAAGGACAGGGCGAAGAGGAAAGCAACCGTGGCCGCCTCGAACCATTCGCCAATGGCCGCCGCGCCGAGCACGGCCACCGTCATGAGAAGGTTCATATCAGGCCGCAGCCGCCTAACCGCGAACCACGCCTTGGGCAAGACGTACCAGGCGCCGGCCAGAATACTCAGGCCATAAAGCGCCCGCACCGCAAGCGGGACGTGATGAGCTGCACCCATTCCTTCGGCGCCCAGCGCGGCTTGGAACCCTCGGGCCAACCAGACATGCACGAAGAACCCGAGCATGGTGAAGAAGCCGCTAGCCGCCGTGAGGACCGTGCGCCCGTGGCGTTGCCAAAAGCCTTCATTCGTCGGGTCCGCCGCTTCGTCCCGCCAGACCTCGGCACGCATCCCCGTCCGCGCCACGGCCTGGCGAATGGATTCGGGCGAGACGTCCGCGACCGCCGGGGTAACGGTCATCCGCCCGTTGAGGATGTCAAAGCCCAGGCGGTCCTCGCCACCGACGAGCGGCCCGAGCTCGCGCTTCAGAACCGCCACTTCCTCCGCGCAGTCCAGGCCGTGAATCTTGAAATGGAGTCCGAGTGGTGTTGCGTTCATCGGTGCGTGGTCTTGGCTTCAGGAACAGATTCATCTGTCGGACGGAATGCTTCACAAGGCCCCAAGATGGACAACGGCCAGTGCTCCTCCAGCAACAGCCCGGCGATCTCACTGGCGGCCCGCCAGGCATCGCCGAGGGCGCGGAGGTACTCCAGGTTGGCCTCGGCCGCCGCCCGCTGAGCTTGCAGTACCCGCAGGTACTCGAACTGACCGCCCCGGAAGGCGTCCTGGGACAGACGGTACGCCCTGGTGGCGTTGGGCAGGATTGCCGTGCGGTAGCGCTCGGCACGCTGTCGAGCGGCGGCGTACTGCCCGAAGGCCGTCCACAGCCGGCCGATCAGGTCGTTCTGCACCCGCGTCACTTCCTGGATGGCCCGGCCCAGCTCCGCCTGGGCGGCGCGGATGCTTCCCTGGTTACGGTTCCACACGGGGAGGGGCACGCTGACCTGGTACGTCGCCTGGTCTTCCCGGTCGTTGAAGTTGCGCTGGTAGCCAGCGGAAAGGGTGACATTCGGGATCGCTTGGGCTTGTTCCCGCTCCACCGTGAGCTGGGCGCGAGTGATGCCCACCTGGGCGGCTCGGATTTCGGGATGGACTTCCAGCATCGCCGCGCGGGCCAGGTCGAAGGTGTAATCGGGAAAGGCCGCTTCGAGGGAACCCGTCAGCGGGGTGGGCGGCAAGTCGGGGACGCCCATGACGGCCGCCAACCGGCCCCACCCAGCCGCCTGCTCGCGCCGCGCGGCCTCCGCGTCGGCACGCAGCCGCTCCAGTTCGACCTGAAAGGGTAGCAGGTCCAGTTCGGCGATCTGTTTTGCTTCGAGCAGCTTCTGAGCGTTTTCGTAGGATTGGGTCGCCAGCTTCACCAACTCGTCCAGGACCTCGATGCGACGCTGGATGCCGAGCACATCAAAGTAGCCTTGCCGCACGGTCGTCAACAGCGCGTAGCGCTGGCGCAGCAGGCCCAGTTGAGCCTGGTCCACTTCTCTCTCGGCCACCGAGCGGCTCAGGCCCCGCTTGCCGCCCATCACGATCTCCTGGCTCAGTTGCGGCAGGGTGTGAATGCCCCCTTTGCGGCCGATCTCCTCCCCAGTGAAGTTCAGCGTGGGGTTCGGGTACAGCCCGGCCTGGACGGCGCGTCCCTGCGCCGCGTCGATCTCGAAACCGGCCTGGCGCAGGCCAGGATTCTGTTCCAGGCTCAGGCGCAGGAGGTCCGCCAGACCGAGGGCGGGTGGAGTCGCGGGAGCGGCCGGTACGCCAGCCTCGGTTACAGGCCGTGGGGCGGGTAGGGTTTGTGCCTCCCCTGGATGCGCGCCCGCACACAGAAGCACCACGGGCAGCAGCCAGGGCACGCCGGGTAAGAGAGTTCGCAGCTCCGTCATACGCTATCTCCCCTTGCCGAGGCTTCCCCGGGGGCCAGGAGATACCTGGCCCCCAGTGGCCCGCTACCTTCGGGTTAGGATTGCGGCTTCGCGGTGAACGTCCCGTTTGGCCCTTCCAGTTTCATCGGTTGTTTGCCGGCCTTCTCAACAGCCTCCCACAGGGCGCGGGGAGACAGGGCGGTCTGGGGCTTCCGGGTAACGGTGGCGGTTTTCGCCTCCACATTCGCCTGGACAGCCGCCACGCCAGGCACCTCGTTCAGCTTCGCCGCGACCTGCTTGGCGCAGCCCTGGCACTCCAGGTCGGCGATGGTGATCGTCGTTGGGAGCGGTTCTGCTTCCTCATCACTCGGAGTCCTTTCCGTAAGGGTGAGCCGTGAGTCCCACGATAGGGCGCACGGTTCGCACGCAGAGTTTAGGCTTCGGAATGCTGTCTCGCGTCACGGCGTTCGTGTGCAACCGCCGTGACGCCGGAATGGCCCTCGGACTCAGCGTCAGGAATTATCCCTTTTTCTCTTCCTTCTTGTCGTCCTTTTTCTCCTCATCCTCGGTCGGAGGCGGTTCCTTGCCGTACTTCGCCCGGTACAGAGCAGCAAACTTCTCCTTGAGCTTCGGGTCGCATAGGAAGCACTGCGACTTGGCGCGGTCGTGTTCATTGCACCAGTCGCCCTTTTTCTTAAACTCGGCGGCCACCTTGGCACTGCACATGCTGCACACGTCTTCGGGAACGCCATGCTCGTCACACTACCAGCCGCTATGGTCGCCCTTCTTCGCGTCGGCGACTTGGGCGACCTTATCCTTGCCGGTGACTCCCTTGTCCTTTGCCTGCCCGCCCTTGTTCTCCGCCTGGTTGCAGCCGCCGGCGATCAGGGCGAACCCCGCGAACAGCGACAGCACGACGCCGCCCTGCCTCAATCGGAACTTCATCGCTTCCTCCTCAAGCATGTGCTTGTCCTGGAATCCGGGTCGAGTCCCCCACGGACCCGTTCCGCGAGTTGGCCCCGACCACTTCCTCTTCCTCTTCCCCGCCCTCGACACGTAGTCCCAGGAACCCTTCCGCGGTCTGAGCACTCACCCCCAACAACCGAGTCAGTACCCACAGCGCGACATGGGCCATCCAGTCGAACAACAGATAGAGCACGCGCAGCACAAACAGCGACATCACCATGGCGCTGAGGACGCCGCCGATCACGACCGTGGCCAGCGGCCGCTGCACTTCCGCTCCCATGCCCGTGGACAGCGCCATCGGTACGAAGCCCAGGCAGGCCACCAAGGTGGTCATCAGCACCGGCCGTAAGCGCGTCATGGCCGCTTCCGAGACGGCCTTGTCCACGGACAACCCCTTGCGCCGCAGCTGGCGGATGTACGAGACCAGGATCATGTCGTCCAGCACCGCCACCCCCGACAGGGCGATGAACCCGACCGCTGCGGAGATGGAGAACGGCATATCCCGCAGCCACAGTGCGATGATGCCGCCGACCCAGCCCAGCGGCACCCCGGTGAAGACGCGCAGGGCATCGACCAGGTTGTGGTAGGTCAGATAGAGCAGCGTGAAGATGAGCACCACGGCCAGTGGGATGACCAGCATCAGGCGCTGGCTGGCCCGCTCGTAATTCTCGAACTGCCCGCCCCATTCGAGGTGGTAGCGGCCCCGCAGCTTCAGAGTGTCGGCGTTGATCTTCTGCTGGGCCGCGGCCACAAAGCTACCCATGTCCTGGCCGCGGACGTTGCAGGTGACCACGATACGGCGCTGCCCCCACTCCCGGGTGATGGTGGACGGGCCTTCCACTAGTTGGACTTCGGCCAAGCGCGCCAGCGGAATGTGCTCCCCGGCAGGGGTTGAGATCAGCATCTCGCCGATTGCCTTTGGGCTGGCCCGCAGCTTCTCGGGAAGACGAACCGCCAGAGGGAAGCGGAGTTGGCCCTCCACGACCTCGCCCAGCGGCTTGCTGCCAAGCGATTCGACCAGGTCGAGTATGGTTTTCGCCGGCACGCCGTAGCGCGCGATCTCGTTCTGCTTGACCTTGATCTGGAGCACGGGCTGGCCCGTAACCTGCTCGACGTTCACGTCCGCGTTCCCCGGTATCTCCTCCAGCAATTTCTTGATCACCAGGGCCTTGGCTTTCAGGACCTCCAGGTCGTCGCCGAAGAGTTTTATGCCCAGGTCCGTCCGGACGCCGGAGATCATCTCGTCAATGCGCTGCTCGATGGGCTGCGAGATCGCGTACCGCTGTCCCGGCAGGGTTCGGATTTCCTTGTCAAGCAGGACAACGAGTTCCTCCTGCGTTCGGGCTTTCTTCCAGCGCGCGCGCGGTTGGAGGCTGACGAAAACGTCCGTCAGTTCCACGCCCATCGGGTCGGTCGCTACCTCGGCGGTGCCCGTCCGGCTCCACACGTGTCGCACCTCGTTGGGGAAAGCGGCCAGGATGGCCTTTTCCATTTGCGTGTTCATGCGGATGGCCTCGTCGAGATTAGTCCCCGCCAACCGCACCACGCCGACGGTGATGGCCCCTTCGGAAAGCCGGGGCATGAACTCCGAGCCGAGGTTGGGGGCGATCATGCCGAAGGCGACCACGAGCACACCGGCGGTGACGCCGATGACGGGCAACTTATGCGCCATGGTCAAGCGTAAGATCGGGGCGTAGAGCCGCTTGACCAGACGCATCAGCAGGGGCTCGCGCTCTTCGATGCGACGGGGAAGCACCAGACTGGCCAGCACGGGCATGAGCGTCATCGACAGAACCATCGAGCCGGCCAAAGCGAAGATCACCGTCAGGGCCATCGGCCGGAAGAGCTTTCCCTCCACCCCTTCCAAGGTCAGGATTGGCAAGTAAACGATCATGATGATCAGCTCGCCGAACAGCGTTGGCTGCCGGACTTCGACGGCAGCGTCGCGGATCACGTCCAGACGGCTCCGCCGCTTGGTATCCCCGTGCGCGATATGGCGGACGCAGTTCTCGACCATGACTACGGAGCTGTCCACCACCATGCCAAAATCGATGGCCCCCAGGCTGAGCAGGCTGGCGGCGATGCCGAAGCGAAACATACCCGAGAACGCGAAAAGCATGGACAACGGAATAGCCAGGGCCACGATGGTCGCCGCTCGCAGGTTGCCCAGAAACAGGAAGAGAACGGCGACAACCAGCAGACCGCCCTCGAAGAGGTTGTTGCGTGCGGTATCGATGACGAAATCGACCAGTTCCGTCCGGTCATAGACAGTCTGAATCTCCACCTCCGGGGGTAGCGTTTGCTTGATTTCCTCCAGCTTGTTCTTAAGGTCGTGCGTTACCACGTGGCTGTTCTCGCCCATGAGCATGAAGCCCAGGCCATGCACCACCTCACCCTTGCCATTGGCGGTGACGGCGCCGCGGCGGATTTCGTAGCCTATTTCGACGTCGGCCACATCCCCGACCCGTATGGGCACACCGTCCTTGGCCGTCACCACAATTGCCTTGATCTGTTCGGCGTTCCCGGTGCGCCCGATGCCGTGGACGAGGAGCATCTGGCTGTTCTGGAGGATGTTGCCGCCACCGACGTTGCGGTTGTTCTTCTCGACCGCCTCGACCACTTCGTCAAACGTCAGGCCATGCTTGATGAGGCGCTGGGGGTCGATACGGACCTGGTATTGCTTCTCGAAGCCGCCCCAGCTGTTTATCTCCGCCACTCCTTTCACGGTCCGCAGCTTCGGCCTGATGATCCAGTCGTGGACTGTACGCAGCTCCATGAGCTTCTTGACCCGCTCCTCTTCCGGCAGGGTCGAGAAGTCGTACCCCTTGCTCGTCACAACATAGTGGAGGACCTCGCCCAGGCCGGTAGCCACCGGTCCAAGTGTCGGGCGTGCGATGCCTGGGGGGAGTTGCACCGTGCCCAGCCGTTCGTTAATGAGCTGCCGGGCGAAGTAGATGTCGGTGCCGTCATCGAAGGTGACGACCACTTGGGACAAACCGAACTGGGAGATCGAGCGGAGTTGCTGCAAGCGGGGCAGGCCACTGATCTTCTGCTCAATGGCAAAGGTGATCTGTTGCTCGACCTCTTCCGGGTTGAGCGCCGGCGCGTTGGTGTTGATCTGCACCTGCACCGGGGTCGTGTCGGGGAAGGCGTCAATGTCGAGGTAGCGAAGCGAGATCGCGCCCAGGACCGCGAAGGCCACCGCCCCCACGATCACCAGGAAGCGGTGTCGCAGGGAAATGTCGATGATCCAATTGAGCATGGATTTCTCTCTCCTCTCAGGCCGTCCGTGGCCAGTACATCATCACGCACACGCCGGCCAGAGCGATGGCAGCGCCGACGACATCGGCCCGGTCCGGGACGTTGCCGTCAAGGCGCCGCCCCCAGAGCAACGAGAGCACGATGAAGACACCTCCGTAAGCCGCATAGACGCGACCGAAATGGCTAGCCTGGAGTGTCGGAATAATGCCATAGAGCATCAGGACGACTGCACCCAGCAGCCCCCACCAACCCGGCCTACCGTTCCGGAGCCATTGCCACATCAGCCAGCCGCCGCCGATCTCACAGACCCCGGCAACGAAGAACAGCAGGACGGAACGGAGGTAGGAGGCTATGTCGCTCATATTCGACTGCGCTTTTCAGGGAGACGTTATCCGGGGTCACGTGCAGCCCGACCGGGCTGCTATTTTTTGCAATCCGCTCAGCCGGCGCCGAGGTTGTTCTTCAGAAGTTCCGAGCGAAGACCGCCGCTGCCCTTGGTCGCCACCAGTTCGCCCGGCAGCACCCCGGCGATGATCTCGGTGTTCTGGTCGTTCTTGCCTCCGACCCGTACCGTGCGGACATGGAAGACCTTCGGAGCGCCTTCCTTGAGGAAGTTCTTGTCCCGCACGAACACCACCTGGCAGTTGCCGTCGCCCTCCGATTGGACCGCCTCGTTCGGCACGACCACGGCGTTTGGCTCCTCCCGCAGGACGATGCGCCCCGGCCCGAAGGTTCCGGCGCGGAGCTGGCCGTCGGCGTTGGCGAGGTCGGCCCGGACCTTGACCGTGCGGGTTTTCTCGTCCACCGCCGTGCTGATCCAGGCGACCTTACCGCGTGCCTCTTGCCGGTTGCCGTCCGGCAGGAAGCGGACCGGCTGACCCAGGGACAGGCGTTTGGCGTCCTCCAGCCGCACGTCCAGCGTCAGCCACATCTGGCGGGGGTCCGCCACCACGAATAGTGTTTTCGTGGTGTCCACCACTTCGCCAGCCACGACCTTGCGCCCGACGACCACGCCGTCCAGGGGCGATTTCACGGGGATGAGGTTGGCGGTCGTGGTCTTGGGGTCGAGGGTCCGGATGATGTCCTCGGGCAGACCCAGGAACTGCATGCGCGTGCCGATCTGGTCCGGGGTCAGCCGTTGCACCTCCTCGGCCCGGATCGGCAACCCCAGGTTGAGCAGGGCCTGCTGGGCACTGACCAGGCGGATTTGTGCTTCGCGCAGGGCGGCCTCGGCTTCCGGAATGTCCTTGCCCGCCACGGAGCTGCCGGCGAGGGGCCGCAGGCGCTCCACGGTCTTGCTCCGCAGCTCGACCTGGGCCATTGCTTGCAGGAATTCCGCCTTGGTCTTGCCGACTTCGGCGGCATCCACCAGGGCCAGCACGTCGTCCTTCCGCACTGGCTGGCCGATTTCCTTCTCCACACGCCACACCCGGCCGGCGACCAGGGGGGACAGGGAGGCAACCCGTGTCTGGTCGTAGTTGACCTCGCCGTTCGCGGCCACCGCCTCTTCCATCGGTGCCTGCCAGGCTGGGGCGATGTCGATGCCCGCTTTCTCGACGGCTTCCTTCGACTCGAACTGAAGGCGGCGCTGGTGGAGCTTGCACTTACTGTTGTTATCCGGCCGCTCCGCGAATTCCAGCGCCCGCTGCGCCCGCGCCAGATCAACGGGCGTGATCGTGGGCGGGGCCGGCAACTGCGCGACCTCGGGGTGCTCCAGGGGGCATTCGTGGACGCCGTGCGTCTTGCACCAGCCGAACGCCTTCAACTTGGGCAGGAGGTCTGGCTTGCACTCGACGCACTGCGAGTCCGGCACGCCGTGTGCGCTGCACCAGTCGTCCTTCTCCGCTTCCGCGTTGCCGGCCAACGCGGAGAATTTGGGGATGGTCCAGCCAGTGTGATGGCCCCAATAGGCTAGGCCCCCCAGGGCGGCCAGGACGAGCAGAGTAGGAATAACCCGCCCCAGCCAGCCGAGCACCGTCCCCACCGGGCTGGTCTTGGCGACCTCGGGAGGCGGCGCGGACGGCTCAGGTTGCCGCGGCTCCGCTGGAGCTTCCAGGACATTTACGTTAGACACATTCTCGTTCATGGCTTTTCCCTCCGGCCCCGGTCCCCGATGGCGTTGGTCATCGCGGACGGACGCAGGGCCGTCATTGCGCTTGGTTGTCGGGGTGTAGGATTGCAGGTGTGCCGCTGCGGAGGTGCGCCAGGGCACTTCGCAGACAGCCCAAGGAGGCGTTACCTGCTGAACTCCAGCACGCAGCCAACTCGGCCTATTCTGGTCCGACGAGGCCGGCTGCGCGGTACGGAGTCCCAGAGGCAGCCTGGGAAGATGAAGTTAGGCGCGTGGCGGACGAATCAGTCTACCGCTGAATGGTTGCGAGTAGAGAGGAGTGGCTTCGAGAAGGGATTCCCCAAGGCAAGGGGCTTCGAGAGGAAGCGAACTTGCTGGAAGCAAGCACGGCACCTTGGCCATACAGAGAGCACAGCCGCCGGGGCATGGGCACTGAGGGGGAGCGGGGCACGATGGTGCCGATTCCTTGCTCGTCTTACACTTGCAGCTCCCATCAAGAAGAGAGCACCCGCAGGTCGGGCAGATCGTCTGAGTCTCTTCCGACTCGCGGCTTTCTTGCTTCAAGCGGCAGTGCTTGCAGCCCGAGGGAGCTGGCTCTTCTTCCACCCAAGCCTTTGCCTGACCACCGCAGGGGCATGCAGACGAGTGCGTGGAAGGGTGGACCGCCATCGCCCCGGCCGCGTTGGCGAAAACAAACGCCACCAGGTTAACAAGGGCAACCAGGCGTAGCCACCGCCGAGGCATGAGAGATCCCAGCTCCCGCAGAAACCAAGGACACGCCAAAGGCTTGTCCAGGATAGATTACATCAATCAGATATGATACATATTCGGCCCCCGTGGTCAAGCGCGCTCAATCTTTCGATCTTTGCCTGCCGGTCCCTCGCGATTCAGCCTTGCCGCTGGCTCACTCCGCGGGGCGGACCGCCGTTCCGGGCTATTCGGCTACACCCCATGCTGCGATGCTGCGGGCCGGAGATTCTCCTTGCTGGTGTCCCCGAACCGAACTAACATACACCTTGTGCCCAGGCCCACCGGATTCGCTGGTTCTTGACCTACCTGGTTGTCTCTCCGCGGAGAGAGGCGCAGTCTGCGGCGCCACACTGATTTGCTCACAAACATGAGTCTTAGCATGACGCGCTTTTGCCTCGTTCTGGGTTGTCTAGGGGGGATCTCCCTGGGACTTCTGCATGCCGCTGACGACGGCAACCCGCCTGATCTCAGCAAACTGCCCCCGGCCGCGAAGGGAGTGATGGATTTCCAGAGCGATATCCAGCCGATCTTCGCCAAGGCCTGTCTTTCCTGTCATGGCGCCGAGAAGCAGCGTGGCGGCCTGCGCCTGGATGATAGCACCGCAGCGCTGACTGGGGGCGATTCGGGTCCGGTGCTCGAGCCTGGGAATATCCGCCAGAGCCGACTGCTCCAACTCGTGGCCGGCCTGGATGCCGATCTCAAGATGCCACCGCCCGAAAAGCCACCGTTGTCCGCGGATGAGATTGGCCGGCTGCGCGCTTGGATCGAGCAAGGCGCCAAATGGCCAAAGCAAACCGCCAGCGCGGCGACACCGCCTTCCAGGTCATCGCACTGGTCGTTCCAGCCGATCCGCCGTCCAGGAAGGCCGCGCGTCTCGCAGATATCCTGGATTCGCAATGACCTCGATGCCTTTGTGCTGGCGCGGTTGGAGGCGGAGAAGATCAACCCCTCAGCCGAGGCGGATCGCGTGACGTTGATCCGCCGACTCAGCCTGGATCTGCTCGGTCTGACGCCGACACCTGAGGAAGTTGAGGCTTTTCTTTTCGATAATCGACCGGACGCCTATGAGCAGCTGGTGGATAGGTTGCTAGCCTCGCCGCACTACGGCGAACGCTGGGGACGGCACTGGCTCGACCTGGCCCGTTATGCCGACAGCGACGGCTACGAGAAAGACAATGGCCGGCCGTTCGCCTGGCGCTATCGCAACTGGGTAATTGAGGCGCTCAACCGCGACCTGCCCTTCGATCAGTTCACGATCGAGCAGCTGGCCGGGGACCTGCTGCCCCAGGCAACGCTCGAACAGAAGATTGCGACCGGCTTTCACCGCAACACGCTGACGAACACGGAGGGAGGAGTGGACAAGGAACAATTCCGCGTGGAGGCGGTGGTGGACCGTGTGAATACCACGGCCAAAGTGTTTCTGGGAGTGACCCTGGGTTGTGCCCAGTGCCACGATCACAAGTACGATCCGTTCTCGCAACGCGAGTACTACCAATTCTCCGCCTTCTTCAACAGCGATGTCGAGGAGAGCGTCCCGGCCCCGCTACCCCAGGAGATCGAGCCGTACAAGCAGAAAAAGGCTATCCACGATAAGAAGACGGCGGAATTGCGGGCTGCGCGGACCGCCTATGAAAAGGGCGAATTCCCGGCCAATCAAAAGAAATGGGAAGACGAGCTGAAGCTGGCAGCCATCCGCAACTTCCCGGCAAACATCACCACGGTTTTGCTCTTGGACCCAGCGCGCCGCAACGATCAGCAGAAAAAAGAGCTGACCGACTTCTACGCCCGGATCGACAAAAAGCATGTCGAGCTGAGCCGGGCCCTCCAGGTTCATCAACGAACAGCGCCGACGCTGACTCAGGCACAAACCCTCGCCCTGGGAGCGAAGCGGCAGACACACGTATTGGTTCGCGGCGATTTCCTCCGGCCCGGCGTCGCGGTCGAACCGGACGTGCCGGCCGTTCTGCCCTCGCTGAAGACGGAGGCGACGAAGACGCGCCTGGACCTGGCGCGCTGGCTCGTCGCCGCGGAGAACCCGCTTTCCAGTCGGGTGGCCATGAACTGGATTTGGCAGCGCTACTTCGGTCGCGGCCTCGTGGCAACGGTAGAAGATGTTGGGACCCAGGGAGAAAAGCCATCGCATCCGGAGCTGCTGGACTGGCTGGCGAGCGAGTTGGTGCGTCAGAAGTGGAGCCTCAAGGCGATGCACAAGCTCCTGGTGACGTCGGCGACCTATCGCCAGTCGTCGCAGGCTCGGCCGGAGTTGGTGGCGCGCGATCCGCTCAATACCTTGCTGGCCCGGCAGAATCGGTTGCGTTTGGAGGCAGAAATTATCCGCGATGTGGCCTTGACGGCCAGCGGCTTGCTGAACCCCACTCTCGGCGGACCGAGTGTGCGTCCGCCGCAGCCGGCGGGTATTTCGGACTTGACCTATGCCGGCAGCGCCCGCTGGGTCGAAAGCACGGGCAGCGACCGCTACCGTCGGGGCATGTATACGTGGTTTCAGCGGACCAGTCCGTATCCGATGCTGATGACATTTGATGCGCCCGACTCCAACTTGTGCTGTGTTCGCCGCGAACGCTCGAACACTCCGCTCCAGGCCCTGACGTTGCTGAACGACGCCACTTTCTTCGAATGTGCCCAGGCGCTGGGCCGGCGCCTGGTCGAGGAGAAGTGTGGTTCGCCGGTGGAGCGTATTCGGCATGCGTTCCGGCTGTGCGTGGCGCGCGAACCGACGGGGAGCGAGCTTTCGGTGCTGGGCCGGCTCTATGAAGAGTTGCTGCATGGGTGCCAGACGAACCCCGACACCGCGGCCAAGCTGCTGGGGAAGAACACACCGCGGGGCGTGGACAGGGCGGAGGCCGCAGCCTGGGTGGCGCTGGCGCGAGCCGTGCTGAACCTGGACGAATTTGTCACGAAGGAGTAAGCAGAAAGCAATGAACCCCTTCCAAGAATACCTTTTCCAATCCCGCCGCGATTTCCTGACCTCCACCGCCAGCGGCATCGGCATGCTTGCCCTGGCGTCGCTCCTCCGGGACGAGGGGGTGCTGGCCGCCGAGTCGAGTGCCCCCGATCCGCTGACGCCGCGGCCGCCGCACTTTGCGCCCAAGGCCAAGGCCTGCATCTGTATTTACCTGGAAGGTGCGCCAAGCCAGCTCGACCTCTTTGACCCCAAGCCCAAGCTCAACGAGCTGCACGGCCAAAAGCTGCCCGAGTCGATGACCAAGAATGTGCGCTTCGCCTTCATTCAGAAGGAGGGGGCGCGCTTGATGGGCAGTCCGCGCACGTTCAAGCCCCAAGGTCAGTGCGGCATGGAGCTGTCGGATTTTCTGCCGCACCTGAGCACCTGCGTGGACGATATCGCCTTCATCCGCTCGATGCACACCGACTCGTTCAACCATCACCCAGGCCAACTGGCGATGAACTGCGGCGTGCCGACGTTCGGCCGGCCGAGCATGGGTTCGTGGATCAATTATGGACTGGGCAGCCAGTCGAAGAGCTTGCCCGGTTACGTAGTGCTCACCGCCGGCCGCGGCACTAGCGCCGGGGCCTCCAGCTGGACGAGCGGCTTCCTGCCGACGACGTATCAGGGCGTGCTCTTCCGCAACCAGGGCGAACCAGTGCTCAACCTCAATAATCCGATTGGGCTGACCGGCGACATGCAACGCTCGACGATCGAGGCCTTGCGCGTGCTCAATGGCCAGCGTCAGGGACAGATCGGCGACCCCGAGATCAATAGCCGGATCGCCGCGTACGAGCTGGCCTTCCGCATGCAGTCGGCTGCTCCGGAGCTGATCGATCTTTCCGGCGAGACCAAGGAAACGCTCCAGAGGTACGGCGTCGGCCGCGAGGAGCCCAAGACCAGTGGCCGAGGCGGCGGCAAGGGCGTGTTCCATGCGTTCGCGGCCAACTGTCTGCTAGCACGGCGGATGGTCGAGCGCGGCGTGCGCTTTGTCAACCTCTATCACGCCTCCTGGGATCACCACAGCGATCTCGACAAGGAGCTGGGCTTCAACTGCCAGATGGCCGATCAGCCCGTTGCCGCGTTGCTGAAGGATCTCAAACAACGCGGGCTGCTGGACTCGACGCTGGTCATCTGGGCGTCCGAGTTTGGCCGCACACCGCTGGGCGAAAACCGTCCGGGTTTCGCCACCGTCAGCGGCCGGGATCATCATCCTTTCGCCTACACGATTTGGATGGCCGGCGGGGGCATCCAGGGCGGCCAGGTGATCGGCAAGACCGACGACCTCGGCTGGAACATCGCCGAAGAGCCGACGCACATCAACGATTTTCACGCTACGATCCTGCACCTCTTCGGCCTGGATCATCTACGGCTGACCTATCGCTTTCAGGGGCGCGATTTTCGGCTGACGGATGTGGGAGGGAAAGTGGTGACGAAGTTACTGGCGTAATCAAGCCGCCTGTTGCCTACCTGGTGCTTACCTCTTCAGATGGCAAGGAGGACTTTCGTGCCAGGTTCGCCGATTCGGCTTCGGCCGCAGCCAAGTTCAGGTACGCGTCCATCGCCGTCTGGGCAGCGTGGATGAAAGCGAGAGCGGGTTGCGCCATGAGTTCATAAACTTGACTGTTGATGGGGTAGACATCCGCCCGGAGAGCACCGAGAGCTCGATACATCCGACTCATCTGTTCGAGAACTATCTTTAGTTCAACCGTCTCCCTGATCGTAAAGCTATCGGCCGAAACGACGCTAGCAGCAAGCGCTTTTTCGGGAAGCGGAAGCTCCAAGTAGGCGTGCATCTCGGCTTGCGTCTCGCGGATTTGGTCAATGGGCCCCTCCACCATGATGGCATACCACCAGAAGCTCTTGGGAAAGACCGTCTCTCGTTCAGCGGCCAGGCCACGGTACATCATCCCCAAGACCTCGATGTCCTGCTGAAACTGTTCGGTATTTGTAATCACAGCTGAATCCTCAAGTGTCCCTTGCGAAGAGTAGGCTGGCCGCGCACCTGCTGGAATAAGCTCAAAAACTCCTTGTACTCCTGGCTCTTCTCTCTAACCGTGAACAAGTCAAAGCCGTGTTCTTGCCGGACGCGATGCTTGGATAATGGATTATACTCGAACGGACGCCGTTCCAGACTGAAATCGTGGTCTTCTGGCACTATGAGGATCAAGTCGATGTCACCGGGATCCGGCTTGTTCGTCACAAAACTACCGTCGATGATCAGCGCAATGGCCAAACCAGCGAAGCGCACTTCTGCCACATACTGACGCAGTTTCGCGAAGAGCCGCATCCTCCGGTCGGAGCCCTGGAATCCTCCGAAGCGCTCCTCCACCTCAGCCAGGGAGCAATCGTGGATGCCATCGGGCAGGAAACCGTGCTCAGTGAGGGGTGGAATGGGCATACTTCCTCAGCCAATCGAGTTCATCGATCAAGTGGCCCGGGTGTCTGTTCTCCCGGACACCCCGCCTCCAGATACGATTGCAGCAGAATCTGCGCTGCCACCCGATCGCGTCGCTCTTTGCGGCGCTTGTGCGTCAACCCCGCGGCCCACAAGAATCCTTCCGCCTCCACCGTGGTGAAGCGCTCATCCCAGAACAGCACCGGCAGCCCGGTCACTTCTTCGAACCACTGGCCAAACGCCCGCGCCTCGGCCGCCTTTTTCCCCTCCTGCCCGCTCAGATGTACCGGCAACCCGAGAACGATTTGTCCGATCGCCTCCTCCTCCACCAGCTTGCGAAAGTACGCCGCATCCTGCTCCCGGCCACGACGCTCATAAGTCGCCAGCGGAAACGCGATCGTGCGCTCGGGATCGGTCACGGCCAACCCGATCCGGACACTGCCGTAATCAACCCCGAGTAACCGCGTCGGCACGCTCACAAGTATTTCTCCAGGGCCTTCTTCTTGAGCGTCTCGACCAGCTGCTTCACGGTCCCTTCGTCCCTGCGGTCGGCGACGAGAATGGCGTTGCCGTCCTGGATAATCAGTAGATTGTCCACACCGACCGTGGCGATGAGCCGCTCCGGGTCGCCGACAATCACGCACCCTTTCGTCTTCAGGCCGCAGTGCATCGCCAGTACCGTATTGCCATCGGCATCCTGCGGGTGCAGCCGCTCCAGGGCGAGCCAGCTGCCGACGTCGTCCCAGCGGTAGGGAGCCTGCACCACGAGCACTTCCTTGGCGTGCTCCATGACGGCATAGTCGATGCTGATGCGATCCAGGCCTTCGTATTCGCGGCGCAGCATCGTCTCACGTTGGGGTGTGGACCAGGCCTCGGCGATGCGCTGCACGGCGGCGTGGAGCTTCGGTTGACGTTCGCGCAGCGCCTGCAAAATCGTCGCGGCTTTCCAGACGAAGATGCCGCTGTTCCAGTAGTATTCGCCGGACGCGACGAAGCGCTCTGCCAGATCCGGACTGGGCTTTTCGCGAAAGGCCTGCACGCGATAGACGCTGATTCCCTGGTGCTGGGCCACCTCCGGACCGCGCTGGATATAGCCATAGCCCGTGGACGGGAACGTAGGTGGAATGCCGAACGTGATCAGAGCATTAGCGTGCTCCTCGGCCATGATCTCGGCTACGTGAGCGGCGCGGCGGAACTCCTGTACCGGCTCGATCACATGGTCGGCCGGCATGACCAGCATGACCGCCGCCGGATCTTGCCGGGCGATCAAGGCAGCCCCGAGGCCGATGCACGCGGCGGTGTCGCGGCCACATGGTTCGCCGATGATCCGATCTGCGGGCAGGCTGGGCAGCTGTTTATTCGCTTCGTCTCGGTGCATGCCCGCCGTGATCACCCACGAGCGCGCCGGCGGCACCTGAGCCTCGATCCGGTCGAGGGCTTGCTGGAGCAGACTGCGATCCCCGGTTAGCGTCAGGAATTGTTTCGGTCG
Organism: Gemmataceae bacterium; assembly: GCA_041499985.1. Taxonomy (GTDB): domain Bacteria; phylum Planctomycetota; class Planctomycetia; order Gemmatales; family Gemmataceae; genus JBGQLF01. The sequence goes on along the minus strand of JBGQLF010000014.1, from coordinate 4,935 downwards.
TTGTTGTCGACTCCGTGGCCAAAAGCGGGTGCCGCCGCCCCCGGCCATGATCATTGCGTGGAGCATTTGGTTCTCCTCCTTGTTATCCACCCAAATAGGTCGGTCTCTGAATCGTCAGCGACGGATCCACCTTGGCGGCCAATTCCTTAGCGTCCTGGGCGAAAAGCGGGCTGATCTCCAGCGGCACCGCGGCGTCGCCACTCGGTTGCCGGGGGACCTTGACCCCCGCGCGTTGCAGCCAGTCCGCTGCCAGATTGCTGATTGCCTGACGCGCCGTTTCTGGCGAATCCGGTCCCGTCGCGTTCTTGAGAGGCATAAACTCTTCGCGCCGGCTGGCCTCCACCACGGTCCAGCGTTGGGCCAGCGGCAACACATCAAAGATGAACATTTCGAACTTGAGGGCGTTTTCCTTTGGGGGCGTCACCAGCGTTCCGCGTTCGTCCAGGTACGGTACCTTTTTGCGCGCGATGTGAAAAGGGATCCGCGTCGCCCCGCGCGTCACTTGCTCCAGAAAATCGACCGCAAAGAGGTGAATTGCCGGACTTCCTGCCCCCAGGCGTAGTCGGCCCTGGTCATCGGTCTGCCGCGCCAACTGCTCGGGGAGATCGGAGTATTCGATGATGGTGCAGCAGCCATCCACGAGCACGAGGTTGCCGAGTTTGTCGGTCGGGAGTTCCTTGGGAATGATCTTCGACGAGGCCTCCGCCTCAGCCGTCCGGTGATAGCCGAGGAAGAGCGGGTCCGCGATCTTCACCAGGGGATTGTCCACCTGGCAATAGAAGATCTGCCCGATCCCCTGGCTGCGTAGCCGATCGAGCAGTCCACTATCGGCGAGCGCGGTCAGCGTGCCGCCGTGCCCATTCGGGCTGGCGAACAGCCGGCCGGGCGCTTCGAGCAGGAGCCGACCGGTCGCCATGTCCAGGGCCGGCATCGTTCCCTGGCAGAAGAAAAACACTTCTTCCGGCGGCAATCCGAAATAGCCGTGTTCGCGGAAAAAGGACTCCGTTTCCGCATGGGTGGCGGGACTGGTCATCACCAGGAACGGGATCGGCTTGCCGTAACGGCGGCGCAGGGCGAGGACTTTTTCACTATGGAGCTGGAACAGGCTCTTGTTGGTCACCGGTCCGATCGGAAACATCCCTTTGGGATGATCGAAGCCGAGCCGGCTGCCCTGCCCCCCGGCCACTACGAGGACGGCCACCTCGCCGCGCCGCAGCGACTCCTCGCCGCGCGAACGAATTTCGGCGTTGTTCGGATCGGGCCGGATGACTGGAACGGGGGCAATGTGGTCGGACGCGGGCAAGGGGAATACTTGGTCGCGCTGGACATACAGCTGCCGGAGTTGTTCCAGATCCAGAACCTGGAGCTGGCTGAGAAACTCTCGGCGCTGGGCGTCGTCAAGCTGGTCCCAGCAGGAAAGAACGTGTTCTTGGCCGTAGTCCCGCAGACGGCGCCGGAGGTCGTTGGGAACGGTAAGCATGACGCACCTCAAGAACCATCCACATCAAAACTCAAACATCAGTCCGTCATAAGCCAGCTCAACGCCGGACGGCAAACGACGGTTGGTCGCCTCGTGTTCGAGATCATGGCCCATGTGCGTCAGGTACGCCCGTTGCGGTTTGACGCGGTCGATCACCTCGAGGGCCTCGTCCACGCTGAAATGACCCGGATGCGGCTTGGCACGCAGCGCATCGAGCACCAGGACGCGCACTCCCTCCAGCAAGGGCCAGCTTTTGTCCGGAATCCGGTTGACATCGGTGCAATAAGCCACGTCATCAACGCGAAAGCCGAAGACATCAAAATGGGCGTGGATAAGCGGAATCGGCACGATGCGCTGGCCCAGCACGGCAAAAGGTTCCTCGGTGATCCGCCGGAACATCAGCTTGGGCAGATAACCGACGGGCAGCTGTTCCGCCGAGGGGGCGAAGGCATAGGAAAAGGCTTCGCGGATCTTGTATTCCACCTCGGCCACGCAATACAAGGGCATCGGTCCACCCAACTGCCGGCACAGAGGCCGCACATCATCCAGGCCGAACAGATGATCGGCGTGATAATGCGTAAACAACACGGCATGGATGGCGCTCACCCGGGCGCGAAGTAATTGCAGGCGCAGTTCCGGCGGCGTATCGATGAGGAGATTGCCCTCCGGCGTGCCGAGTAGAACGGCGCAGCGGTAGCGGTGATTGCGGGGGTTGGTGGAACGGCACACGGCACAGTCACAGCCGACCATGGGCACACCGACCGAGGTGCCCGTGCCGAGGAAAGTGAAGGTTCGAGAGCCAGACATCGTGCTCCTTGCTCAGGACCGCGGGCAGCCAGTCAACGGAACGCCGTCACCCCGTATCCCCGGATGAAGGCGAAACCGGGGTGGTCCGATCGATTCCAGGTATTGTAGCAAAGGGAAGATGTCCGGGTTGCAAGCGGGGTTGGGTGGCACGCCCCGAGTCTGCGAAGGGCGTGCGGAAGCGGCCTGGACAGTTCCCCCACGCCCTTCGAAGACTCAGGGCGTGCCACCCCAACCCTGACAGCCTTTGTGAAACGGACCACTAAGGGGATTATACCAGGAGTTCGTATTGCAAGCGCCCCCGACGGTCAGCCCTCTGCCACATCCTGAGTCAGCAAAGAGCCTGGAGCTTCGACAGACACACCCGTCGCAGACTCAGGGCGTACGACCGTTCAGAGAGCCTTTCTTGAACCATGCCAGTTTTTCGACTTGATTCTGCCCGAGCAACCTTCCTATGATAACGCGGACTGACTGGTCAGTCCGTTTTCCTTGGGATGGGCTTTCATGAAACAGACCGCTGCAAAGAAACCGCGCCGGCTAAGTGACAAAGCGCTGTGGGCTAGCCGCCGCGAGCAGATCCTGGAAACCGCCGCCAAGCTGTTTGCCAAACATGGCTACGCCGATACGGACACGCAGCTCCTGGCGGAAGAACTCGGCATCGGCAAGGGCACGATCTATCGCTATTTCCCCAGCAAGCAGGACATCTTCCTGGCCGCGGTCGATCGCGTCATGCGCCAACTTCGCACCGTGATCGATGCCAGCATCGAGGAAGTGAACGATCCCCTCGACCAGATCGCCACTGCCATCCGTACCTACCTGGCTTTCTTTGCAGAACACCCGGATTTTGTCGAGCTGCTCATGCAAGAACGGGCCCAGTTCAAGGACCGCAAGAAGCCGACCTATTTCCAGCATCGGGAGGCCAACATTGAACCGTGGCGGGCCAAGTACCGCGCACTGATCGCCGCCGGGCGGATCCGAAACATGCCCGTCGAGCGCATCACCGACGTCATGAGCGACCTGGTCTACGGGACCATGTTCACCAACTACTTCACTGGCCCACGCAAACCCCCGGAAGCGCAAGCCAAGGACATTCTGGATGTCGTCTTCCACGGCATCCTCAGCGATACAGAACGCCAGAAGAAAACGATGAACGATGAATGCTGAACGATGAATGAAAGACCATTCATCGTTCCTCGTTTCGAGCAAAGGAGAAATCCGTGCAACGGCTTCTTCGAAGTGGGTGGCTGCTCCTTCTCCTCCTGCCCAGCCCGGCTATCGTCGGCTGCGGCCATTCTCAGGCACAGCCCGGTCCACCTCCACCGCAGGCACCGGAAGTCCTGGTCAGTAGGCCCATCACCCGGGAAGTCACTGATTACGAGGACTTCCCCGGCCGACTGGAAGCGGTCAATTCCATTGAAATCCGGGCGCGGGTGACCGGTTACCTCGACAAGGTGCAGTTCAAGGAAGGGGCCGATGTCAACCAGGGAGATCTGCTATTCGAAATTGACCCCCGTCCCTACCAGGCCGAGCTTGCCCGCGCGGAGGCGAACGTCGTCAAGAGCGAAGGCCGCCTCAAGCGCATGGATGCCGATTACCAGCGGGCCACGGCTCTCCTGCCCAAGGGCTCGATCGGCCGAGAGGAGTTCGACCGCATTGCCGGCGATCGCACCGAAGCCCTGGGAGCCGTCGGCTTCGCCAAGGCCAACCGCGATCTGGCCAGCCTGAATCTGAACTTCACCAAGGTCCGAGCCCCTCTCAGTGGCCGGATCAGCCGGCGCTTCATCGACCCGGGCAACCTGGTCAAGGCGGATGAGACGCCCTTGACCATCCTCGTATCGTTAGACCCGATCTATGCCTATTTCGACCTCGATGAGCGCTCGACCCTACGGCTACAGCGGCTCGTCCGGGAGCGGAAAATCAAATGGTCCTCCGACGTGGGCTTGCCCGTCCTGCTTGGCTTGGCGGACGAGGAGGGAGTCCCCCGACGGGGCACGGTCAACTTCGCCGATAACCGCGTGGACCCCGATACCGGCACCTGGCGGCTGCGCGGCCTCTTTGGCAATCACGACTCCGCTCTCGCCCCCGGCATGTTCGTGCGTGTCCGGCTGCCGATCGGCGAACCGCGCCAGGCGACGCTCATCTCCGAGCAGGCGCTGAGCACGGACCAGGGACGGCGGTTCGTGTACGTCGTGGATGACGCCAACCAGGTACACTATCGCGCCGTGAAGGTCGGCCGGCTCTACGACGGGCTGCGGATCATCACCGAGGGGCTCTCGACAGGCGAGCAAGTCGTTGTCAGCGGGCTCCAGCGCGTCCGGCCAGAGATCGAGGTCAAGCCGAAAGTGGTGGACATGCCCGTGGTGGCGGATCCCGCTCAGGCTCAGGGTGACAAGGTGACAAGGTGACAAGGTGACAAGGTGACAAGGTGACCAAGCCGACCCGAACGAGATTCATGGCCCCTAGCCGACGCCTGTGGTGGTTTATGCCTTTGTCACCTTGTCACCTTGTCACGTATGCGCTCACGGCCCGAAAGCGTTTGTACAGTGCCGAAAACACGAGGATTTTTACATACTAATTGAGTCCGCTACCACAAAAAGGGGCGTCCCAAGGCCTATCTGCTAGTCCTGCATGCGGTTTTCCCCGCGTTTTCT
>JBGQLF010000013.1:0-21514 GCA_041499985.1 Gemmataceae bacterium | reverse complement strand
CCCCGCCACAAATCTGTTACCTGCCTTTGAACCATGCCCGGACAGCGGCGGGCCACGGAAGGTGGTGTCATTTCTCCGGGAGCAGCGCGCCGAGGTGTTTCGCCTTCTCCCGAGCTGCCTTGGCCTGGTCCGTGAGGCCGCCGCGCTCGTAGTAGCTGGCCAGGGCGATCTGGAAGTTCGCCTCGGTCGGCAGCTTCTCCGCCAGCTTCACGTACAGGGCCAGGGCCTCGTCGTGGACGCCGTGGGCTTCATACGTCACGGCGGCCAACAGCACGTCGGCGACGTCGGCGCTGGCGGCCAACGGCTTCAGAGCCGCCAGCTCCTCCGCCTCGGCCTTCGTCGCCGTCGAGAACTTGCTGTCCACGACCTGGCCCAGGTCCTTGTCCTCACCCATCCGGGCCGTTACCCGCCAGAGGTACTTCGTCCCGGGCTTCAACGCCGGCTGCTTCTCCGGGTAGGCCAGACGCGCCGCTGTTGTTGGCACGCGCCAGATCCGCCGCTGGCCGTCACCACTCCACAGTTGCACCTCGTAGCGATCGGCCTTGTCGACCGGCGGCCAGGAAAACGTCGGTTGCGTTCCGAGGATCGAGGTGCTGTACATGGGCGTGACCACTTGAGGCGTCGCCGGCGGTTCGCCGCGGAGGACCCCGACGCCCGCCCGGCTGCTCCGGGCCAGATCGCGCAGGCCGGCCAGTTGCGCAGGCGACAGCTTGACGTTTTCCAGGCGTTCGACAGCCGTCGCCGGGGTACAGCCCTTGGCGCTGACGGTCGCCCGACTCTTGGGCTGGAGGCGCTCCCGCCGGCCATCGTCGAGGAGGACCAGCACCGCCTCGCCGTCGGCGGCCTGGAGCACGTCGCCGGGGCGGAGCACGTCCATGGCCCGCAGCGGCTGCTGGTCCTTGCCGCGTTCCCGGGTCACGGTCCCCTTGGTCGTCAGGACCATGGCCACCGGGGCCGCCGGTTCCACGTCTCCTGCTGCTAGCATCGCCCCAACCATCACCAAGGAGCTAATCATGCGCTGCCTCCCTTGGAAGCGAAAACGGTATGCGTGGGTGCCGCCGGTCGAACCTCGACCGGATACAGATACAGGATCTCTTTTTTGCCCTTGACATGCGACTCACGGTGCACCGTGGCACAGCCCAGGCGGTCCCGTTCCATCGCCGGCAGTGCCTGGTACGTGGTCGCACTGATCAGGATCTCGGTGCCCTGCGGCTTGTTCTCCGACTCGATGCGTGCAGCCGCGTTGACCGTGTCGCCGATGGCCGTGTAGTCCAGCCGCCGGGGGCTGCCGATGGCGCCGACCACCACCGTCCCGGTGTGGATGCCGACGCCGATCCGCTGGCCGCCCTGCTCGGCCCACGCCTGCGCCCGGTCCAGCCGGGCCCAGGTCTCCTTCAGTTCGTGGACGCGCCGCACCATCGCCACGGCCGAGCGGACGGCGTGAAGGGCGTGGTCCGGACAGGCCGCCGGGGCGTTGAACAGAACCATCAGGCCGTCACCGATGAACTTGTCGATCGTGCCGCCCTCGGCCTCGATCAGCGGGACGACGGCGCTGAAGTACTCATTGAGCATGGCCACCACTTCGGGAGCCTCATGCCGCTCCGAGAAGTCGGTGAAGCTGCGGATATCGGCGAACAGCACGGTTACCTCGACCTTGTCACCCCCTGGGTGGAGCCGGCGCGGGTCGGCTTCCAAAGCCAGGGTGATGGCCTCCGACTTGACCACGCCCATCATCCGCCGCAGCTGGCGCCAGCGCAGGGCAAAGATCACCGCGTAGACCAGTGAGCCTAGCAACAGCATGGCCACGATCTCGACCCGCCACGCAAACCATGTGAAGGCCAGCAGAGCGAACCCCTTCCAGGCGAAATGATGGACCACGGCCACCAGTAGCCCCCACTCCAGCCGGAGCAGGCTGAACACCCGTCCCAGCACGACGCCCAGGAGAAGAAGCCAAGGAAGATTGCGCAGCCACAGGGGCGTGGTGATGAACGCACGGTCGTGCAGCGTGGCCAGGACGTGGGCATGGATCTCGGTACCGGCCATGAGACCGGGCGCGGAGGTCGACAGGTAGCGGGCATAGTTGTTGGCGAAGGGCGTCGCGTGATAGTCCTGCTGACTGCGGGCCGTGAGGCCGACCAGCACCGTGGCGCCGGCCAGCTGGAGTAAAGGGCGGTTATGGCGGGCCGCGTCCAGAACCTCGCGGAACGGCACCGGCACAAACGATCCGGGCGGCCCGACGAAGTTGATTCGCACCATCTGCTCGCCGTCGAGTGGAATCCAGTCATCGCCAATGTGTAGCTGTCCGCGAGCCGCGTCCCAGGTAATCTCTGCCCCCCTGGCCCGCGCCAACAGAGCAAGGGCGAAGTGCGGGACCGCTTCGCCGCGGTCGGCAATCAGGAGCTGTTGGCGGCGGACAAACTGATCGTCGTCCTCGGTGAGGTTGACAAAAGCGAGGTCGAGCGGTTCGGGGTTGAGCAGGGACTTGAGCCGCCATTGCAGCACCGGCCGGCGCCAGCTATCCTCCAGACGCCACTGCGACAGCACGACGTTGCCCGCGTCGGCGATAGCCCGCCCGAGCTTGCGGGCCTCGCCGGGCGAACCGGCCTCTTCGAGGCTCGGCAAGGTAGTGAGCTTCTCGGGGATCAAGAGGTCGATGCCGATCGCGGCAGCCCCCTGCTTCTTGGCATGGGTGACGACCTCGGCCAGTTCTGGGCTCAGGAAGACGGACGGTTTGCCCAGCTCGTCGAGGGACTGCTCATCGAGTCCGATGAGGACGATGTTGGCCTGGGTGGATCGGCTGCCGCGGTAGAAGAAGCAGCTGTCGAGCATCCAGTCCTCGAGGCCGCGGACGAGCGCCGTGTAGCTGAGCAGCCAGGCGACAAGGGCGCACGCCAGCCCCACTCCGACGCCGCGAAACGCCGGCCGGGTTAGGAAAGCTCGCAGGGACAGGAGAGAGACTGTGGCGGTCATACTTCTCAAGAACACTCAAGTAAAGGTCCGGTGCCCTCTTTCCCCCCTCGCCCCCGCTTCGGGGGAGAGGGGTTGGGGGTGAGGGGGCGTTCGCGCCATGCAAGCTCTATAAATCGCCTCAAGTAAAGGTCCGGTGCCCTCTTCCCCCCCTCAGACGCACAACTTAAGGCCTCGAGGGATGACAAAAACGCAGGAAGCTCCTAATTCAGCACTGGTTAGAACCAATCGGTTCGTGCGAAGAAGGAGCTTCCTGATGGACATGGTACAAACCGTGAGCACCGCTTTGCAGCAACACCTGGGGACCTCCCTCGATGAGCTGGCCCGCGACTGCGGCGTCGTCGTGCGCCAACGCAAGTTCAGCGGCCAAACCTTGCTGCGCATGCTGGTCATCACCTTGCTCCAGAAGCCCGACGCGACGTGGTGGGACTTTCTCGTCACCGCCACCCAACTCGGCCTGCAGCTCAGCCAGACTGCTGTCGAGAAGCGCTTCGCGGCCGGCCAGCCCTTGGTCGATTTCCTGCGCCAAGCCTTGGAACGGGCCTTGCAACAAACCATGGACAGCCAGCCCGACCGTGCCGCCCTGCTGCAACGTTTCACCGCCGTCTTGCTCGGCGACAGCACGACCATCGCCTTGCCCGACGAACTGGCCGACACTTTCCTCGGCTGCGGCGGCACGCACGACACCAGCGCCGCGGCGCTGAAGATCCAAGTCCTGTGGGACCTCAAGAGCGGCCGGGTGGAGCGTCTGCTCGTCGAAGCAGGCCGGGCCAGTGATGCCAAAAGCCCCATTGCCCTGGAGCAGGCTGAGCCTGGGACGTTGCTGGTCTACGACCTGGGCTATTTCAGCGTGGCGCGGTTCGCGGCCCTGGACCGCCAGTAGGCCAAGTTCATCTCGCGGCTGCAGCACGGCACCCTGGTGCGGGACGCCGCGGGCGTGGAGTTGGACTTGGTGGCTTACCTGCGTCAGCAGCCGACGAACTTGGTGGACGTGCCGATCCTTTTGGGTGCGGCCGAGCGCTTGTCCTGCCGGCTGATTGCCGTGCGCGTGCCGGAGGAGGTCGCGAACCGCCGGCGCCAACAGGCGCGGCAGAAGGCCCGCGACCATGGCCGCACGCCGTCGGAGGAGTATCTGGAGTTGCTGGGCTGGTCGCTGTTCGTGACGAACGGCACGGCCGAGGAGCTGACCTGGAAGGCCGTGGTCGTCTTGTACCGAGCACGCTGGCAAATCGAGCTGCTGTTCAAACTGTGGAAGTCGCACAACGGCCTGGCGCGGTGCCGGGCGGGGGCGCCGGCGTTGGAGCGGCTGGCGGTGTTCTATGCGAAGCTGTTGGGCGTGCTGCTGCAGCACTGGTTGTTGTTGGCGACCGCGTGGTTGGTGCAGCGGCGCAGCCTGCTACAGGCAGCGCGCCTGTTGCGCGACGAACTGAAGGCGTTGCTGCTGGCGGTGGACGACCGCGCGCAGTTGGAAAAGGCGCTGCGGCGCCTGCAACAGCTGCTCGCGAAACTCGCCCAAGTCAAAGACCGCCACAAAGATCCTAGCCATGCCCAACTCCTGGACGCTCCCGAGTTGCTCGACTGGGCTGCTTAAGTTGTGCGTATGGGGTCGGCCCGCCTCCCCCCAAAGGGGCAAACGTCACGCTTCCGCGGAGGATCGGTTTCCCTTTATAGGTCACCGTACCCGACACCGCCTGGCGGTTGAGTTTGTCGCCGCAACCGATGGGGAGAAGAGGCAGGATGGCGAGGATCAGTGTTCGGTACAAGGGGCGGTAAGTCGCAAAGATCGTTTCAGTAACATTCATGAGCCGGTCTTTCCGGACACCTTCTGGGACCTCGGTTTCGATCGAGACAGCCAACTTTACGACCCCGACAGTCCGTCGGCAACTGTTTTCTTGCCCTCTGCCTCGTTCACCTCGTTCAACAGCTCGCCCGCGCTGTTTCTTTCACTCCGGCAGGCCGACGCGGTACAGTAGGTCGCCGAATCGCGGGTCGGAACGCAAACGGTGCCAGCGCGGGTCGAGTTTGAGCCAGACGAGCCAGTGGGACTTCTCCTGGTAGGCGCGGTCCAGCCAGGCGAGTGCTTGGTCATTGTCTCCCAGCCCGGCATACACCAGCGCCACGCCATAGGAAGTGGCGAAACGCCCGCTTCGCCGCAGAGCGTCGAAGTCTTCCAGCACTGCTTGAGCCTCTTGCTGTTTACCCCAGACGCCATACAGGTATCCCCTGGCGGCCATCATGGGCTGCCACTGGCGCAGGGTAGGATCTACGGCTTCGAACTCGGCGAGAGCCTGGTCGTAGTCGCCCTGCATCGTGTAGAGTCGCCCGAGCCAGAAGTGGGCCAGGGGGAACTTGGGGTTCATCTCCAGCGCGGCGCTCAATTGGCGGCTCGCCTCGGCATCTCGACCCATGTAATGCAGCTCGAAGCCCATGTCGGTCGTGATGGGGACCGAGAGCGGGTCGATCGTCTGGGCGCGCTCAATCGCTTTCCGGGCCTCGTCCCAGCGCCGCATCATGGTCAGGTAGATGCTGTACAAGTGGAGGGCGGTGGCCGAGTTGGGGTTCAGGTCGATGGCCCGGCGAAACTCCTTTTCGGCCTCGGGGAAATCCCAATTCCAGTACATCCGCACGTAGCCGAGCGACGCGCAGGCATCCGCGAGGTTTGGGTCGAGCTTGCGAGCCTTTTCGGCCGCCGCTTCTCCTTTCCGGAAGGAGTCTTCGGGAGAGAGGTAATTCCCGTAACCCAGGAAGTTATAGCAGTCGGCCAACCCGGCCCAAGCCGGCGCGTAGGTCGCATCCTGGTCGTTGGCCTCCTGAAAGTGGCGGATGGCGGTTTTCAGATCGGGTTCGGTCCTCTTGTTCAAGGAATGGCGGCCCTTGACGTAGGATTGGTACGCTGCCAGCGGGACGCCCGGGACGTCTGTCAGGCGGGCCCGTTCGTGCGCGGTCAACTTGACCTTGATCTCGCCGACGATGGCCTGGGCAATCTCTTTCTGCAAGGCCAACACGTCACCGAGGTTGCGCTCGTAACTCCCGGTCCAGAGGTGGTTGTCGTTGGCAGCCTCGATGAGCTGAGCATTGATTCGCACCCGATCGCCTATCAACAGGACGGAGCCCTGCACCACGGCGTCCACTTTCAGCTCCTTGGCGATCTGCGGCAGCGGCTTGTTGGCATCTTTGTACGTGAGTACCGACGTCCGCGAGATGACGCGCAGGGCGCCGACGCCAGCGAGGTCGGTGATGAGTGCGTCGGTCATCCCATCGATGAAGTAATCTTGCTCGGGGTTCGGAGAGACGTTCTTGAAGGGGAGCACGGCGACCGAGTTGAATCCCACCTCGACGGGGGCCGGGAACGCAGGCGATGCAGACCGATCGCGCGTGCCAATTAGATAGCTGGCCGTTCCAAGGCCCAGCAGGAAGAGCAGACCCGCTGCGATCCAGAGCAACGGTCGAGAAGCCGAGGCTGCCGGAGTGGGCTGATCCAGTCCCGAGTCGGTAAGCAGAGCCCGGAGCGCAAAAGCCAAATCGTGTGCCGCATGGAAGCGCGCCGCCAGGTTCTTTTCCAGGCAGTGCCGGATGACCCGCTCCACTTCGAGGGGAGCTTTTGTTCCAGAATCGGCGAACTCCCTGGGTTCATCCCGCAAGATCGACGCCTGAGTCTCTGCTGCCGTCTCGCCAGCGAAGGGCCGCTTCCCCGTCACCATTTCGTAGAGCACGCAACCAAACGAAAAAATGTCGCTGCGGGCATCGACAACCTGGCCGCGGACCTGTTCCGGCGACATGTAGCCGATGGTACCCAGGACGGTGCCGACTTCTGTCTGGGCCGGGTGATACGAGCCGGTTGCGGCGTCGGGAGGGGCAGGAGTTTCAACCCGGGCCAAGCCGAAATCGAGAATCTTCACGAGGCCATCGGTCGTTAGAAAGATGTTTTCCGGCTTCAGATCCCGATGAATGATGCCTTTGGCATGCGCCGCTGCCAGGCCCTCGGCGATGGCCACGCCGGTCTCGACCGCCCTGCGCCAGGGCAAGGCCGCCTGGATGAGCCGGCTGCGGAGTGTCTCTCCGTCCAGCAATTCCGTCACGGCAAAGACATGCCCTTGCTCTTTCCCGCAGTCATGAAGGGCCAAGATATTCGGATGCGACAGGGCCGCCACGGCTTTGGCCTCGCGTTCGAAGCGGGTCAAGCGCTGCGGGTCTTGGGCGAATTCCTCTGGTAGGACCTTGATAGCGACTTCGCGATCCAGACGGGTGTCCCTGGCGCGATAGACCTCGCCCATGCTGCCCGCGCCAAGCAGGCCAAGAATCTCGTAGGGACCGAGTCGTGTACCTGCGGGGAGCTTCATGGTTTTGCCTCCAAGGAAGACTTGGGAGCGGTGAATCTAGGTGTCTTCAGTGGTCTGGTAAGAGAGCGCGGTGACGCCGCTCCCCCTCCTAACGCGGCCTCGCCGCATCCAAAGAGGACTTTGACAGAGCGTCTTCGTGTCGCATCCTGGTTGCGCCAACAGCCAGCACGGCGAGGAGAAAGACACCGTACCGTCTTTTCTACAGAAACAGGGGAACAAGATCACGGCAGTTAGGCGCAACGCCACCTAATCACTGTGGAATTATGTCACCTGTTTACAGTCTGACACCCGAGCCGAAGCTTGGGGCTGTCGATCTGGGGTGGTTTCGCTATGTAATGGATTATGCCTGCGTCTGCGGCACCGGATCATGATCAGCGGTTGAAGGTGTTGCTGAAGGAGTTCTTCGAGCAATTCCTGCTCTGCTTCTTCCCCGCCTGGGCTGCGCGCTTCGATTTCCGTGGCCTGACCTGGCTCGACAAGGAAGTGTTCCTGGCGCCGCCCCAGGGCGAGAAACGTCACCTCGACCTGGTGGCCCGTCTGCGCCTCCGTCCCGGTGCGCCGCAGCCCCAGGCCGACGTCACCGAGCTGCTGACCCTGGTCCACGTCGAGGTGGAATCGCGCGAGAGCGTGCAGCCGTTTCGGCCACGCATGTTCGAGTATTACGTGCAGCTGCGCCGGGACAGTCAGTTGCCGGTGCTGCCCATCGGCCTGTTCCTCCGCGTCGGCCTCGACGGCATCGGCTGGGATGCCTACGAAGAGCACTTCTGGGAGCATCGGATTTTGCGCTTCGACTACGCCTACATCGGTCTGCCGGCGCTGGACGCCGAGCCGTATGCTACCGGGGAGAATCTCCTGGGCATCGCCTTGAGCGCGCTGATGCGGGTACCGCCGGAACGCCGCGCCGAATTGCACGCGGAGGCCTTGAAACGGATTGCCCATTCCGGCGAGAATGACTGGCGCCGCTTTCTGCTGGCCGAGTGCGTCGAGGCTTACGGGAACCTGGATGAGGCCCAGCGGCAGCAGCTCCAGGCATTGTTGACTACCGAGCAGTATCAGGAAGTGAGGCCCCTCATGATGACCACCTACGAACGCGGGAGAATCGAGGAACGACGCGAGACGGCGTTGCTGCTGCTGCAAGCAAAGTTCGCTCCGCTGCCGCCTGAGGTCAAGCAACGGGTGGAGGCGCTCTCGCCGGAGCAATTGCGCCAACTCCTGCTAGACTTCGTCAAGGCCCAGTCCCTGAGGGAGCTGCACCTGGAGGACTGACACTCCAGGACCCCCTGTCGGGAAGTGAGGCCTCTCATGATCACCACCTATGAACGCGGCAAGATCGAGGGACGGATCGAGGGACAGCGCCAGACGGCACTCTTGCTGCTCGAAGCGAAGTTCGCCCCGCTCACGTCCGAGGTCAAGCAACGGGTAGAGGCCCTCTCCCCCGAACAACTGCACCAGCTTCTGCTAGACTTCGTCAAGGCCCAGTCCCTGAGGGAGCTGCACCTGGAGGACTGACACCCAAGGACCCCCCATTCAAGAAATGAGGCCCCTCATGATGACCACCTACGAACGCGGCATTGTCCAGGGACAACGCCAGGCGGCACTGCTCCAGCTGGAAGCGAAGTTCGGCCCGCTGCCGCCTGAGGTCAAGCAGCGGGTGGAAGCGCTCTCCCCCGAACAACTGCACAAGCTCCTGCTGGACTTCGTCAAGGCCCAGTCCTTGAGAGACCTGCACCTGGAGGACGGACGTCCTGGTTAGCCTTGCGCTCATTCCCTCGCCACGCTTTCAGGACGCACAGGCTCCGGTCTTTCTCGTTCATCATTCCTCGTTCCTCGTTTTTGATGGAACCCGCGGGAAGCTTGCCCGGAACAAGGCCCCACGCAACGGCTCCGAAACGATCTCCAGTCTGGCCTGGTGATGTTGCAGGATCGCCAGGACGAACGATAGTCCCAATCCCATGCCGGTGCTGTGGCCCTCATACATGGCGTTGTCGCGCTTGGTCGAGAAATGCGTTTCCGTGCAGCGTCGGCGCACGTCTTCCGACATCCCGATGCCGTTGTCCTGCACCTCCAGGACAGCTCGGTCGCCGTGGCGAGACGTGCGCAGGACCACGCGGCCTTTCCAGGCGGCCGCGCTGATGAGGGCTTGCCGGCGTTCGGACGACCCCAGGTTGTCCTGGTGGCGGGCCTGGTCCCGGAGATGGTTGCGCATCTCGAACGTGGCGTCACGGGCGTTGAATAGCAAGTTTTCGACGGCCTGCTGCAAGTGCGACGGATCTCCCTCGATCCAGAGCGCCGTGTCGCTGATCTCCGCCGTCAGAGTGAGTTTCCATTTCTCGCGCGCCAGATCCCCCCATGTGCGTTCGAGATCGCGTGCCACTGTATTCAGGTCGAGCCGGACCAGCTCCGGCCGGCTCGGATCGCGGCGGATCGTGTGCAAGATTTGCTGGAGACGCTCGGTGACCGTGCCCAGCGTTTGGCGGACTTCCTGGAGCAGATGCGCCTGTTCCGGTGTCAGGGCATTGCCTTCCAGGCAGCGGCGCAGCAGATCATTGGGACGGACCAGCAGGTTCTTGATGTTGTGCGCGTACGACCCAGCCATGATGCCAATGCTGGCGTACATCTGTGACTTCAATTCGAGAGCCTGACGTTCGGCGGCCTGGGTGGCGAGCCGTTGTTCCAGCAGCTTGTGTTCGGCCTCCTGGTGCAAGTGCTCGGCCTCCTGGCGGCGCAGCTCTTCCTCCAGCACACGGCGCTGGGCCTGGTCGATCTGGCGCTGCCCGACGGTCCGCTGGCGTTCGCGTTCGCGGTGTTGCACCAGGTAGATCCACAAGAAAGCGACCACCGTACTGGCCACGGCCAACACACTAACCCAACGCAGGCGCTCGGTGATCGCCTGTTCGTTGCGTTGGCGTTTGTTGTAGGCGTGCAGCTGATACTGCACGTCCAGCCAGGCGCGGGCGTCCAAGGGGTGGTGCAACTGGCGATACTGGCTGGGACGGCGCGGCAGATCGGAATCCCATACGATCGTGAGCGGCGGCGCGGTGGGATGAACGGCGAAGTGCAGCTCCAGGCGATAGATGATCGGAAATAACGGCAACTGGCCGGGATACATCTTGGTGGGCGGGATGGCCAAAGCTTGCAGGTGTTCCTGAAGATTGCCGGCTTTGAGCAAGAGCAGCGGATCCTTCGTGGGATCACTACTCGGGTCGCTGGCCCGGGCCTCGTCCAGGTCCGTCAGATAATTATGGACCATCTCAGGCAGGGTATCGCGAAAGACGCGCGCTTCCTCGATCCACTCGCGCAGGGCGGCATCGTCATACTTCGCATCGCCTTGCAGCCAGGACTGGAGCGGCTCCACCAGAACCGCCACAAACAGGCCCCACAGCAGCACCGGCGCCGCCAGGCCGCGCAAGTAGCGCAGGAATTGCTTCCGGCTCATGGCTAGTCAGTTCCCTCCCTCACCGGAAGCTTCGTCATAGTCCACTGGCAGACGAACCTGGCGTCGCCACGAGCGCTTCCCGGATGGTCCCTCGGCCTGCCAGGACCAAACTTCGATCTCGGCCTTCGGCTGCACCTGTTCTCCTTCCACGATGGGGCGCAGAACCACGACGTGCTCCCCCGTGCCGCTGCGCCGGTTGCCCTCCTCATCGAACAGTGGCTGGCCCGGTCCCGACGGGCCAACGCGAACGCTCTCCTCCCACCAACGGATCCGGCCCAACCGCTGCTTCAGATCCGCGGCGTCGGCCGGTAAGCCGGGACCGGCCGCGGCTGCCTGGACGAGTGCCTCCAAGATGTCCATGTAAAGGAGGAGGTCTTCCGTCCCGGTGAGCGGCGATCCCGTATCCCCGACGCCTCCCAAACGGGCGCTGTTCTCGGGTTGAAAGCCCACGTTCGGATCGACAGGGTTGCGATGACAGAAGAATACCAGGGGGAAGGGGAGATCTTGCACCGGCCAAGCGACGTTGCGGTCGCGGTAGACGGTGTTGAACGCCAGGGCGTCTCCCGTGGCCACGACGAATCGGCGGGCCTCCGCGGGTGCGCTACGCACCAGCGCCCGCAAGAACCGGCGCGAGGGCTGCGACGCGGCCGGCATGACCAGCAAGGGGCGGCGCTGTCCGGGGTAGCGATTCAGCTTGATTTCCATGAGCCGTTTGGCGCTCTCCGCTTCCCAGCGGTTGGGCCGATCAAACAAGCCTACGCTCGAGATGATCCGCTCGGACACCGGCAGTAGGGGCTGAAAACGGCCCCACCACACGCTCGTGCCATCGAAGGGCAAACCGCCCTGCGCTGTAAACCGCATCAGCCCAGCCCAGTCGCTGGTCACGGTCTGGAGCGCCGGCCGGCGCAGCGCATCGACGAAACGCTCGGTCAGATCTACCGAATACGGATCGTCTTGCCACCAGGTGATGTAAACCGGGGCGGCATCGGGACGCAGGTCGTTCTGGCTCCAGATCAGATCGGTCACCGCCTCGGCCATCTGCCGATTGGTAAAACAGAAGCGCTGGGTGCGCTGAGCGTAGATGCGGTGGAGCGGGCCGCCGGGAGAACGGGGCTTTCGTGCCTCGTCATCGGCGGTGGCCGTCGTGAGGAGCAGGAGCGGCCGAACCGCTTCCGGCAGCATGCTCGCCTGGTCGCGCAGGTTGTGCGCCATCTCGATGGCCAGATCGCTGGAGCTGCCGCCGATGATGGCCAGGGGGGTTGGCTGGCGTTCCACAAGGGCACGTACCCAATTGAGAGTTTTGTGATCGCTAGTGAGCTTGTACCAGCGAAACCATAGCCGGCCTTTGCTGCCGGCGAAGGCCATCGACAGCTCCGGCACGGCGGTGGTATTGAGAGGGAAGGCGTTGTTGGTGTTGACCTGGAGCCCCAGCTGCGGCCGGTCGCTTTCCAGCCGGCGGGCGGCGGTGTTCACCGCGGTGACGAAGCGTTCCCAGGCCACGGCGTTGGTGGCCGCATAGAGCCAGACGATTTCCTGGTCACCGTCCACCACCGGCTGGAGGGCCGGTCTCTTCTCGGGAGTGCGAGGCCAAAGCACTACCGCGGCGGCTCCGAGGGTCAAGGCCACTGACACCAATACCAGGTTGGAAGGACGGAGGAGCCATTTCATGGTTCGGAGCATCCGTTGGCCATAGCCGGAGGACCAGAGTCATTGTACAGTGGCCAAGGGACGGTTTGTTGGCCAACAACCTTCCGAGGAGAGACTCTTTCATGGACGCTCCCTTGACGCTCGTTATCTTTGGTGCCTCCGGGGATTTGACGGCCCGGAAGCTGATCCCGTCGCTGTTTAGCCTGTTCTGCAAAGACCGGTTGCCTGCGGAAGCACGCATCGTGGGTGTCGCGCGCTCCCCGTTCACGGACGAGGAGTTTCGGAAGCGGATGGCCGACGCCGCGCGCCGCTTTGGACCGAAGGAGGAAGGCGCTTCACGCTGGCAAGCCTTCGCGGAGCGACTTTTTTATGTACCCGGCGATGCCGCCAAACCGGGCGGTCTGGACCAGCTCCAGGCCTGGTTGCGCACGGCCGAAGGAACCGGTCAGGGTCGCCGCCTGTACTATCTGGCGGTGGCGCCCAGCCTCTACGGCGATATTGCGACCCGGCTAAGCGAGGCTGGGATGAGCCGTGAAGACGGCGGCTGGCGGCGGCTGGTGATCGAAAAGCCGTTCGGCCGAGATCTGGACTCGGCACGCGCGCTCAATCGCACGCTGCTGGCGCATTTTCGCGAGAACCAGATTTATCGTATCGACCATTACCTTGGCAAGGAGACGGTACAGAACATCCTCGTCTTTCGCTTCGCCAACACGCTCTTCGAACCAGTCTGGAATTACAACTTCATCGAGCATGTTCAGATCAGCGTCGCCGAATCGGTCACGATCGAGCAGCGCGGCGAGTATTACGACAAGGCCGGCGTGCTCCGGGACATGTTCCAGAATCACCTCTTGCAACTGCTCACGTTGGTGGCAATGGAAGCCCCCGTCCGCTTCGCCGCTGACCCAGTCCGCAATGAGAAAATCAAAGTGCTCGACGCCGTGCCGATCTGGACGCCCGAGGAGGCGGCTCGGCAAGTTGTCTGCGGGCAATACGCCGGCTATCGCTCGGAGCGGAATGTGGCTCCCCAGTCGCGGACGCCGACGTTCGCGACTATGCGGCTAGAGATCGACAATTGGCGCTGGCGCGGCGTTCCCTTCTACCTCCGCTCGGGGAAAGCCCTGGCGACGCGTTCCAGCGAGGTGATCATTCAGTTCCACTGTCCGCCGCACCTCATGTTCCCCTTGCCGCCGGGGACCCGTCTGCAATGCAATCGCCTGGCGATCTGTATTCAGCCCGACGAAGGCATCCACGTGAACTTCCAGACCAAGGTGCCGGATCAAGATATGACGCTCCGACCGGCGGATCTGGAGTTCCACTATCGCAATACATACGCCGACGTGGCCATTCCGGAAGCGTATGAGCGTCTCCTGCTGGACGCGATTCTTGGGGATGCAACGCTGTTCATGCGCACCGACGAGATTGAACGGGCCTGGGAGATCATCGACCCGTTCCTTGCTGCGACTGAGCAAGCGGCGGCGCCAGAGCTGGAGGTTTATCCGGCCGGCTCGGAAGGACCCGCCACCGCCGAGGCATTCTTGGCACGCGAAGGGCGGGCGTGGTTCTCATTGTGCCGGCACAAGTAAACGGAAGCCGATGCACTGGCCTAGTGGACGGGGGGCAGAACCGTTCTGCCAGAGCATCAGCCTTACCCGACGGAACCGAAAGAGCCTGTTCTTTGAATAACTTTTGATTTAAACTGAATCAAAAGTTGTTTCACAGATCGTCGGGTCGGTACGGTCATGGGAATTCCCAAAAAGGGTCCTTCCTTTCCTTCCCTGCTGGTCGAACTCATCAAGGAAGATGACAACTTCCTGCTTCGGGGCACCAAACCGGAGATTCGCGGCCTGATCGAACGTGCCAACAATGAAGGCTGGAACTGGGAACAATGCGGCTACCATGCAAGTCAGGCAGGTCTTTCGCAGAAGCAGTTCTGGGCCCTGGTCAAAATGGCGCGCGCTCAGGGTCGTCTAGAAATCCCCTTGCGCGATCGTCGGGGGAAACTTTTCAGTTATCGGTTGCCCCCGTCCGCACAGCGTGTGCTCCATGTAATCGACAAGCATCTCGGCGGGACCATCGAGAGTTCGTTTCCGCAACTCGATACCCCGCCAGAGCGCACGCGCTACCTGATCACTTCTCTGGTTGAGGAGGCCATCGCCTCGAGCCAGATCGAAGGGGCTGCGGTCACGCGTGCAGTGGCCAAGGAGATGCTCCAAACCGGCCGGCAGCCGCGGAACCGGGACGAGCGCATGATCCTGAACAATTATCGAATGATCCAGATGCTCAATCGCCGCACCGAACCTCTGACGATCCCGCTGCTGCACGAAATCCAGAGCCAGCTCACGGAACTGGTCCTCGACAAGCCGGGAGCCAGGGGACGATTTCGCCGATCCAGTGAGAAGGTGACAGTTTGGGACGAGGAAGAGCAGCAAGCGTTACACGTCCCGCCTCCGGCTGAGGAATTGATCGAGAGAAGTGAGCAACTCTGCACGTTCGCCAACCTGGCGAATTCGGCGGACAATCCAGGAAGCTTCATCCATCCAGCCATCCGCGCCATCCTGTTGCATTTTTGGCTTGCCTATGATCACCCCTATGTCGATGGCAATGGCCGGACGGCTCGCGCGTTGTTTTATTGGTCGATGCTCAAGAGCGGCTACTGGCTGGTAGAGTACCTGACCATCTCCACGATCATCCGCGAGCAGCCCAAACAGTATGCCCGAGCTTTCCTCAACACCGAAAGGGATGACAATGACCTGACGTATTTTATCCTGTACCACTTGGAAGTGATCGAACGGAGCCTGCATGCTTTCCAGGAGTATTTGGACCGTAAAATGAGCGAGCGGAAGCGCCGGGCCCAGGTTCTTCTGCCCGCTCTCTTCAACCAACGGCAACAGGCGATCCTCCTCAAGGCGCTCCGCGAGCCGGATACCCGCTTCACGTACGAGTCCCACGCCCGTGCCCAAGGGGTCACCCTCGCCACGGCACGGAGTGACCTCCTCGATTTGGAAGCCAAGGACCTGTTGCGTGGCAATCGCGTCGGCAGGCGCTTCGAGTTCGTGGCAGTACCGGATCTCGAAGAGCGGCTTCGCCGCTTGGCAGCCGCCACGGATTGAACGAGAACGACCCGGCGGCGAGAAAGGCTTGACGCCGGTGCGCACGACGTGCCATTGTGGAAGCACGTTCCCACTGCTGCGAACTCTTGCGAAAGGTGCTTACCATGCCCTCGCCATTCCCGGGAATGGATCCCTATCTCGAAGGTTCCCTGTGGATGACCGTTCATTCGCAACTGAGTGCCGAGATCGCACGGCAGCTGGCTCCCAAGTTGCGCCCGCGCTATTTGGCCCTGATGACCGAACGCTTTGTGCTGGAAATCCCCGAAGGCGTCGCGGTGGCGACCGTGATGCTTACGCCGGTGCCCCATGTCACGGTCGAGATTCGGGACGTGCCGGATCGGCAACTCGTGACCGCCATCGAAGTGCTCTCGCCCACCAATAAACGCGGCGAAGGACGCTCGGAGTACCTGGCCAAACGGCAGCGTCTTCTGCTGAGCACTGCCCACCTGATGGAAATCGACCTGCTCCGCCAGGGACAGCGTGTTCCCATGCAGCAGCCGCTTCCGCCGGCGCCCTACTTCGTCTTGCTCTGTCGCGCCGAGACTCGCCCCTTCAGCGAGGTCTGGCCCATCGCCTTGAATGAACCTTTGCCCGTCGTGCCCGTCCCGCTCTTGCCTGGGGATGCCGATGTGTCGCTCGACCTCCAACAAGCGCTCACCACCATCTATAACCTTCTCGGGTATGACCTGGCCATCGATTACACCAACCCCCCCGAGGTGCCGTTGCGCAGCGACGAAGCGGCCTGGGTGGAGGAAAGGCTGCGTGCCTTGCGGTCGCCGCCGTGATTGCTGAGAAGCGCAGACAAGGCTTGACACGGCCTCACCTCTGCTGCCATTCTGGAGGCAGATTCCTTGTGGCCTTCACCGCAGACAGAGGATATGCTTCTGGGCTTGAAAAGAGGAGACTTGCCATGACCAAAATCACTCTCGACCAAGCGACGCTCGCCAAGCTGAACGATCTGCGGGAACGCGTGGAATTCTGTAACGAGGCAGGACACACTCTTGGGTACTTCGAGCCAGTGCCTTCGCGGGACCGTTCCCTGTATGAAAGGGTAGAGGCTCCCATTAGTGAGGATGAATTGAGGCGTCGCGAACAAGAACTGGGCGGCCGTACCTTGGCCGAGATCCTCGCTGATTTGGAAAAGAAGGCATGAACTACACGGTCCTCTGGGTGCCCGCGGCGGAGCAAGAACTGGCCGCCATCTGGATGTCCGCGCCGGATCGCAACGCGGTTACGGCCGCGGCACATGCTATTGATGCACGGCTCCGCACGGATCCCGAGGAGCAGGGAGAATCACGTACCCGCGGGCATCGCATCTTGATCGAATCACCGCTCAGTGTACGCTTCCTGGTCCAGCCACAGAGCCAGACCGTTTTTGTGCTGGCGGTCTGGCGTTTCGAAACCCATCCGCGTCCTTCCTAACCACGCCGATCGCTTGGAGTATTCGACCCAGCGCCGTCTTCGACGGTGGTAGAGCGATCTTCCGCAGAGCCAATCCTTCTCCAGGATCCGACGTCGAGCCAGTGCCAGCTCGTTTGGACTTCTGTCCCGCGCCGCTCGGTTGTCATTTTGCACTGCTGCTTGACGTGGTAAACTGATGGACGGTAGCGACTCTTTGAACGTTGCGGCTACCTTCAGAGGATACCCCATTGGGTTTGGAAAGAGGAGACTTGCTATGACCAAAATCACTCTCGACCAAGCGACGCTTGCCAAGCTGAACGATCTCCGGGAACGCGTGGAGTTCTGTAACGAAGCAGGACACCTCCTTGGGTACTTCGAACCGGTGCCTTCACGGGACCATTCGCAGGATGAGAGCCCGGAGATACCATTTAGTGATGAGGAATTGGATCGTTTCGAACAAGAACCGGGCGGTCGCTCACTCGCGGAGATCCTCGCCGATCTGGAAAAGAAGTCATGACTTACACCGTCACCTGGAAACCCGAGGCCGAGCGACGGCTGGCTACCCTTTGGATGAATGCTAGCGACCGCAGCGCTGTGACCAAAGCGGCCAACGAGATCGACCGCAGACTTCGCTTCGGCCCCGAGAGAGAAGGTGAATCACGAGACCAAGGCCGTCGTGTTGTGTTGGAATCGCCACTCGGAGTCTTGATCAAAGTCGAGCCCCAGGATCGGATCGTCTACGTGCTGACTGTTTGGCGCCTCAAGGAACGCCCCAAGGCTTCATGACAACAGTAGCGAGCCGCGTGTCGCCATACAGCACATCCTGCCCAGCGATTTTCCTTGTGCCAACACCCTCCAAGCAGCATGATCTCTGCATAGTCGCCAAGGCTCGCGTTTGGCTTATGGATGACTTGCACACGATTCCTGAACTGCTCAAGCGTTCGCAAGACGGCGACCAACAGGCCGCAGCGCAGCTCTTCCAGCGCTACGCCTAGCGCTTGACCCGGCTGGCCGAGCAGCACTTGAGCCGGAAAATGGCCGGACGAAGGATGTCCTCCAGTTCGACTTGGTTTCCTCACGGGTTTCTCCGATGAACGTGCCTGATCTCGAAAGCCGTGTCGGCCAGCTGGAGCAGGCGCTTTCCAGCTATTCACAAGAACTCCGGCTCGCCCTGTCTTACATCCAGCCGGACGCTGCGAGTTCTCTGACCAAGTCTCGGATCGTATTGGAGAAGCTGCTGATTAGGATTTATGCCGTTGAGATGGAACGAGAACCTCGCAAGCCCCTGCTCGGAGACATACTCGTAGACAACCAGTTCACGCGCAAAATCGAACGGCGCATCTTGTCGAGAATGAACACGATCCGTGATATGGGTAACTTGGGCCCCCACGGCGAACTCGTCAAGCCTACTGATGCTGCCAGGGTGCTGGATGATCTATGCGAAGTACTGGATTGGTATTTGCTACGCTATGCCAGGAACAGTTCGGCCGCGTCCCCTGAATCCTCATCAGACGGCGTTGCCACAAGTCCAGAACATGGGCCGATCACAGGAAGTGCAAAACCTTCGGACGAACCTGTGCAACTCTAGCCTATCGTGCAAGTACTGGAGGGCGCCATCCAGAACTCCATCGGCATGAAGCTGGTCCTGATCCCGGCCGGTGAGTTTGTGATGGGCTCCCCGGACAGCGAGGAAGGGCGCTCTGATGATGAAGGTCCGCAGCACAAGGTGGAGATCAGGAACGCATTCTACCTGGGCAAGTACGAGGTGACCCGTGCACAGTTTCGCCAGTTCGTAGAGGAGAAGGGGTACAAGACTGAAGCAGAAAGAATTAGAGCTACCAAATTGATGGGAGCGATCCTGCGCGTGGCACCCTTATTGGGGTGGCCGACTGGCACCTGGCAGAACGCGGGCGACTTTCAGCAAACGGACGAGCACCCGGTAGTGTATGTGAGCTGGAATGATGCCAAGGCCTTCTGCGACTGGCTGAGCAAGAAGGAGGGCAAGCAATACCGCTTGCCTCGGGAGGCCGAGTGGGAGTATAGTTGCCGCGCTCGAACGGGGACACGCTTCCACAGCGGCGATGGCGCCGACAGCTTGAAACGCGTGGCCCGATTTGGTCTAAAAGTGAGCGATGGCACCGCCCCCGTAGGGCGGTTGGAGCCCAATAAGTTTGGGCTATATGACATGCACGGCAATGTCTGGGAATGGTGCGAGGACTGGTACGACCGGAACTACTACCGCGATAGCCCAGCCCAAGATCCCCAGGGCCCCAAAGCCGGCTCGCTCCGCGTGTTCCGCGGTGGCTCGTTCTACTACTCGCCTTGCAGCTGCCGCGCCGCCAACCGCCTCAGGTACGGGCCCGCCGACCGCAACTACGATGTGGGCTTTCGCGTTGTGCTCGTGCGGTAGGCTTCTGGCCGAGTCGTCCTGGATCTCTGCTCCTCTGTTCTCTCCGCGTTCCTTTCCCGTACCTGCCACCCACTAGCGAAGATCGCTGCCATGCAAGCCTGGCACGGGCTGTTCGACCAACTGCTCTGGCTCGTGCCGCCGCGCGCATTGGTCAAAGCCAGAGCGGAGTCCCGAGGAGGTGGGGATCTGTCTGAGTTCATGGCTGGTTCCTTTGTGTGGGGACGCTTCCTGGGATGCTCCGATAGTAGCCGTAGTCATGCCGCGCGGCCTGCTGGAACGCCCTCCCAGCTGGGCCTACAATGAAGTGAGCAACACATAGCACTGCGATTGGGAGGGCGTGGCATGGACCCCGGGGCGGATGAGTTCGTTCTCGATGTGCGGAGGGCGGTTCGGCTAGAGCAGAAGCCGACGGTCGCTACGGATTCCCAGCTGATTGACCCGGACACGGCCGCTAGCGCGTTGCAGCGCGCGGCGATGTGGCTGACGCCGCTGACTGTGGACAAATACGATCCCGATGCATTCACGGCGTGCACGGCATGGTCGCGCGAGCTCCAGGACGAGCTGCGCCGCGTTGTCGAGGAGTTCAAGTCCGTGGCGGCGACTGTCCCGCCTGACAAACCGGCGACCGCGTCCCAGTTCCGGGATGGCGTGCAAGCCTTCGGCCGGCTGAAGGCGGCCGTGCAAAAAGTTGTGAGGGCGGAGTGGGAGAGCGCGGCCAACGGCCTCATCGAGCAGGTCGAGGTGTGGGCAGCGGAATGCAAGTGGGTCACGCGTCGGGAGCGGAAAAAGCTGAGCGAGATGCTGATTGGCGAGTATATGCTGGATCAGCTCTACCTGCATGCCGAGGGCAATCTCTACATCGTCGATCCATTGGCACGGTTCATCCCCGGCGGCCTGGGAGCCTTCGACTTGTCGATCCAGCCGTCCTTCTACGTCAGCAGCATCTACCGGCACAGGGATGGGGAGTGGTACCTCCACCTCGACGTCGGGCAGGGAGTGCATCGGGCGAAGCAGGTGCGGTTGACGCTGGATTCGTTCAAGCGAGTGGTGGCCGAGCTGAGGTCGATGCTATGATCAAGCGGCAACAGCGCATCGGGCGGATCACCGCTGTGCTGCAAGAGTATCGAGCCGCCACGACCGCGGCCGGGTTGCTAACAGCTCAGACGCAACCCAATCCGGGATACGGATACACTCAAAGGTGGGAGCCGAAAGCAGGCATAGATTACGTAAACAACCTTGAGGGCACATACATCATTCGGATCTATGCGGAGTTCGAGGCTGGGCTGCGTGATTACTGGCTGACGTTCCGAAAAAAGGACACGCGGCCGAAGATGTTCCAGCTGATAAACGAGGCGATTCCCACGCAGCACTTTCCGCAAGATACCATCGATAAAGCCGACGAGGTGAGGGAATATCGCAACTCGTTAGTGCATGACATCGAAGACGAACCGGGTGAGGATGTCGTGACTTTTACCGTTCAAGAAGCGAAAAAGCACCTCTGCGCGTATGTGGCTTGCCTCGATCCGGCGTAGCGTTGATGCTCAGGGACGCTGCGGAAGCCTTGCAGCGGTCGTTCGCACTTCAGGTCCGCTGGCAAGAACTGTTCCCTCGCTGGCGCTTCGGCGCTCGTGTCAAACCGGCCCACGTCGAGTATACGTCCGTGGAGTGATCCGTTGTCGAAGATGTAGGGCAGGGCCAGCGTGGCGCTCGTGCTACGCATCCTCTCTGCCGCGGGACAAACCGCTCACCAGCAGCGGCTGGTTCTGGTAGAATGCAGACGTTAGTTCCCTTGCAACCGCCAAAGAGACGGCTCCATGAGTCCCACGATGCCCGCACCTGTCCTCGACAACCTGGCCGAGCTGCTCGAACGGCTGGGACACATCCCACCGGAACGCATTCGCCTCCAACCGCCGCCGGGGACGGCGACCGAAGCCGATGTCCTGGCTGCGCTGGAAGCACCCCGCAAGCGCATCTGCGAGCTGATCGACGGCGTCCTGGTGGAGAAAGCGATCGGTTATCGCGAATCGATCCTGGCCAGCTACTGGATCGTACTCCTGAATGCGTTTGTGCGGCCGCGCAACCTGGGACAGGTGACGGCGCCCGACGGAACGGTTCGGCTGTGGGCCGGCCGGGTCCGCATTCCGGATGTGGCCTTCTTCTCCTGGGACCGTCTGCCGGATCGGCGCCTCCCGCGCGAGCCGAT
>JBGQLF010000012.1:0-22017 GCA_041499985.1 Gemmataceae bacterium | reverse complement strand
CACTCCCAGAGTCTACGCACGTCGTATTTGAGCCGCCCGCTCGGTCCTTTCATGTCCCCCCCAGTCCGGTGCCTCATGCCGTCACCAGGATCGGCTTGTAGGCCACTTCATTCCGGCCTGACTTCGGGTACGGGCGGGGCTGCGGCTGGGCGTAGCCGTTGAGATCCACAGTGCGAACTCGGAACTCGTACCCGCCCACAGGCGGAGGTTCCAGCGTCACGGTCCAGTGGGCCACGCTAAAACGCATCGGCCACTCCTTCGGCTGATGGGTGCGGGCATCGAATCCCCACACGGCGCCAGGCAGGACCCCATCGGGCAGGTTTCCGCCCCAGTCGCTCGGCGGCGGCTGAACGGTACACAGTTTCCAGGTCGCGGTTTGCCAGGCAGGGTCCTCTGCCGCGAGCTTGCCGTGCGTGCCGGAGTCCGGTCGCAGCCAATACTCGATCCGTTTCAGGCCTGACCAGCCGACCATGGCCGTCCCGGTCACCACGATCGCTTGGCCCACGCGAAACGCTTCCGGCCCATCGTCCAAGTAGGCTGCCGTCTTCAGATAGGAATCGGGGTCATTGTTGGCCTCCGCGTAAGTGTCGTTGGCCTTGTAATCGTTCGTCAGCGTGATGCGCTGGAGCCATTTGATCGACTTGAACCCGTGTGCCCAGGGCACGATCAGGCGCACCGGTCCGCCTCGCAGTAGCGGAATGGACTGTCCATTCAGCTGGTAAGCCACGAACACAGGCAAGTCCCAGGGCGGGGTTTCGAGGACAGTGTTGTAACTCAGCGACGATTGGAAGACTTGCTTGGGGTCGTTGTTATGAAAGCCCCAATAGTAGACACGACGGATATTGTTCAAGCTGCCGGCAAGCTTGAGCACCTCGCGGAGCGGCACGCCTTCCCACAGTCCTTGGCCGAGCGGCTGAGCAATGTTGTTACACTGCATCGCCTTCAAGAAGTGCACGCCGTGTTGCTTGCCCAACTCGCGCAAGGCCGGTAAGTCGATAGCCGTGTTGTCCTCCAGCCGGCGCGCCTTCTCTACCTGCGTGGAACCATCGCTGACG
Source organism: Gemmataceae bacterium (assembly GCA_041499985.1). Taxonomy (GTDB): domain Bacteria; phylum Planctomycetota; class Planctomycetia; order Gemmatales; family Gemmataceae; genus JBGQLF01. Next base: position 20,962 of record JBGQLF010000012.1, on the reverse strand, counting down.
ATCTCCAGCCGCCACGTCTCGGCAGTGAGCCGGGCCTGGAGCAGCGCTTCGCCTTTGAGCGTGAACGGCTTGGGATTGCCACGGCTCACATCGCGAAACGCCTCGGAGCTGGTCAGGAACTTTCTTCCAGTTGACGCCGTTTCCATCAGAGAGCCTCCTCGACACCTGCCGCCGCACCACCACCTTAGCGCGCGAGCGCGTACAATCCCATGCTGTGCATCGTACGCGCTCGGTCCCCACTTACCAGAGGCTCCGCCATTCTTTGCTGTCGATCCTTGCGTACCCTGTCCGTCGCGGTAAGATGAGAGCACCTCGAGACAACGACACGAACCGGCAGCCAAGAATCCGGCTCTGGAGAGAACGATTTCATGCGTGATTTGCTCGCGGAACTCACTACCGCCTTGGATCAAGAGCGCGACTGCGTCTACTGTTCCGTCATCGAAACCCGCGGTTCGACCCCGCAGAAGGCGGGCGCCGCCATGCTAGTGTTCCCCGATGGCAGCCAGCGCGGCACCCTGGGCGGCGGCTGCGTCGAGGCGGAGGTCAAGCAACGGGCCTTGCGCGTCTTGACAACCGGAGGCCGGCCCGAGGTGCTCACGTTTTGCCTCGACGACAATTACGGCTGGGATGATGGCCTGATCTGCGGCGGCCGGATGGGCATTCTCGCTGATCCGCTGAAGACTCAGGCCGATGGCGCGGAGGCACGCTGGCAGCAGGTGCAGGAGTATTATCGCCGTTTCCGCGAGCTGGTCGAGCGCGGGGCAGGTTGCACCGAAGCGGTTGTGATGACGCCGCAAAACGGGCTGTCCGTCGGCAGCCGTTACGTGTTCGATGCCGAGGGCCGGGCGGTTTCCCAGATCGGCGACGAGCCCGTGTCCGGTGAGATCACCCAGCACTTGGCCCCGCTCCACAAGCGTCCGGGCCCATCGGTGCAACGAGGCATCGCCTACTTGCCGATTCTGCCACGTATCACGCTTCTGATTGTCGGCGGCGGGCATGTCGGTCAAGCGGTGGCCCGGTTGGCGGCCGAGGTCGATTTTGAGGTCTGGGTCCTGGATGACCGTGACCGCTACGCCAGCCGCGAGCGCTTCCCCGCCGCCCAGCGCCTGTTCGTGGGCGACATCGGTGTCACCCTCAAAGAGTTGGTGCAACATGCGATCCACCCCTCGACCTATTGCCTCATCGTGACCCGTGGCCATGGGCACGACGAGGAAGCGCTGTTTCACCTGGCACCGACGCAGGCCGGCTATGTCGGCATGATCGGCAGCAAGCGTAAGATCAAGCTGATTTACGAGGACCTGATTGCCAAGGGGATCTCGGAGGAGCAGCTGGCTCGGGTGCACGCGCCGCTCGGGTTCGCCATCGGCTCGCAGACGGTGCCGGAGATCGCGGTCAGCATCGTGGCCGAGCTCATCGCTTGCCGCAATCTCGGCGGCACGATTCCGGAAGCCCGCATCCGAGTCAAGCCGGGAACCACACGTTCATGACCTTCGCCTTGATTCCGGCCTGTGGCAAAAGCACCCGCATGGGCCGGCCCAAGCTGGCGTTGCCGCTCGGCGACCAGAGCGTCCTGGAGCTGGTTGTGCGTGCCCTCCGCGAAGCAGGCGTGGATCGAATCCTCGTGGTCGTTGGCCCGCATGTTCCGGAGCTGGTGCCCCTGGCCGAAGCGGCGAGGGCCCATGTCCTGTTGCTCACTGACGAGACTCCCGACATGAGAGCGACGGTCGAGGCAGGTCTGCGCTGGGTGGAGGAACAGTGGCACCCAGAAGCCGATGACGCCTGGCTGCTCGTGCCGGGCGATCATCCGACGCTCGAGGCTGGGGTCGTGCGCCAACTACTGAAGGCGCACGCGCAGCATCCCAGCTATTCCATCGTGATTCCGACCAATCAGGGGAAGCGTGGGCATCCGACGCTGATTGCGTGGCGGCACGTGCAGGGGATTCGCCAGCGGTCACCGGGAGAGGGCTTGAATGTTTACTTGCGCTACCACGCGGTACACACGTTGGAGCTTGCTCTGGACGACGAGGCGATCGTGAGCGACATGGATACACCGGAAGATTACCAGCGTTTGCAGCACCGCCAGCGACGCGAAGTTTAGCCGCCAGCCTCCCCCAAGCGCGTTGGCTCGCCGCTGGCTGCTGAGCGACTTGCCACTTCTCGTGCTTCACGGACCAGCTTTGCAGCATCCCAGTCAGGCAGGAACTGGTGGCGCTCCCGAGTGTAGTCCCCCTGACCGGCCTCATAGTGCTGGATAAACCGAACCGCATTCACCCAGCCCAACGAAGCAACCAGAGCCGTGAAGCCCTTGCGGCGAAGCTCCACCGGGTCGGTGATAAGGACGTTCATGCGAAAACCTCCGCGGCCAGGTCCAGTGGGTTCATAACACGAACTCGCAGCACGCTCGCGTGCCGCCGAGCTGCGGCGAGCAAGCGATCATCGCAGGTCGCAAAAACATCCGCTTGAGCCAGTTCCGCGCTAGCCAAATGAAGAGCATCGAGCTTCTTAAAGCCGAGGCCGATCAATTCTGCTGTTCGTGCGGCGAGCTGTCCGTCAGGGAGGTCAACCAGCTGGACGGTTTCCAGCCACTGCCGGACCCGATCCGCACGCAACGGGAGTGGATTACGATCATTCTCCAAATCATGAGCTGGGGCTCGAATGAACTTTACCCGTTCGGGTGGTACTTCGAGCAATGCGAGCACTGCTTCGCTTTCCAAGTGAACACGCGGCTGTGATTGATCATCGAATGGCCGCTTCAGACAACACATATCCAAGTAAACCTGCATGCTCCTATTATATCCGGTGGGTTCTCCGCGTGCGCACACTGTGTGAAAACAGTCTCTCTTGCTGCAAATTCCCCGCCGCATCGAACGGCAACGGCTGCAACTCGCCCCGCACTTCCAGCTGCGGCTGTTGACGTGCCTCGTCCCGCAGTGCCGGCGATACCCACAGCTCCGCTAACTCCAGGGTATTCGGAATCACCACGATGCGCACCGCCTGCATGTTGGGCTGCCAGCAAGTGGCCAACCCTGTCGCGATACATTCGCGGTCTGTTGGAAAGCTAATCGGCAGCTTGGAGCGCCACAAGAAACAGGCTGTCAGGTTATTCATGCGAAATGGTACCGGATCGATCTGGGCCAACAGCCGATGAGTGGTCAGATCGGCGATCCCAACACCGGTCGCGTTCCCGTGACTCTCCGGCGAGAGGTCCAACGCGCAGATACGTGTGATGCGCGGCGACGCGAATTCCGGTTCGCCCTCGATCAGCAGTCGGCCGACCACGTTGGGATCGATGCCGGCGCCGCTATAGTTCTTGCCGATCTCGCCAATGATCAGGAGATCCATCTGCTCGAAGGGCAACCGGCCCATGATCGCTTTCGCCTGTTCGAGCAAGCGTGGCTCCTCGTCGAACAGCTCCTCGCGGTGCACGACCTTTACCAGGGCGGTTTCTTCGTGGGCATTCTCCAGGATCGCCAGTCCCGCGAGGAAGCGCGCCTTCTCGACAAGGAGGCGCACCGACTCCGGCAACATGTCCCGCAAGCCCCGAACGCCCCAGCGGTGGTGCTGCGCGGCCCCGTCCCGCTTGCCGAGGCCGATGCCCAGCATCTTGACGATGCCGCTCTCGTAGTGGCCGCGAAAGTCGGTGTGGGCCTTGATGCGCGACACGGTCACGACGGCATCGGCTTCCCAGGCGTTCTTGTCCCAGTAGACCGGTTCACCCCAGCTGTTGGTGCCGATCTGGACCGTTGCCATGTCGGTCCTGACCGGGATCCGCAGCGTCGGTTCGCTCACGCCGTAGTCGGACAGGATCTGCCGCTGCCCCTCGGCAGTACCGCTGCCGTGGCTGCCCATCGCCGCCACGATGAACGGCTGCGCTCCCCAAGCGCGCAACGTATCGACCGTGGCTCGCACGATGGTGGCCAGGTTGGCGATTCCCCGGCTGCCCACCGCCACCGCCACCCGGTCGCCGCGCCGGAGCCGCTCGCGGAGACGAGACTGCTGCCACTGGCGATGCACCTCGTCGGCCACCTGGGTCACGACCGGCTGCGCCAAAGTTTGGCGAAGAGGAGCAACAGGGGGAATCTCCACGGATCGGGTCCTCCAGTGAAGGCGTGTAGGTCAACTCATCGTGGCATTGTAAGCGATGCCCTCGAAGGATGGCAGAATGCACAAGCTGGAATTCTGTCCGGATCCACTGGCGTTGACCGCGCTGCCGGTCTTGCCGTACTATCCCGCCCTTTGGCCCGCGGCCTCGGGAGCTGTGCTGGGTTCCCACTGCGTGCCGCATTCCTCTCTCCGACCGTGGGTGGCCCATGTCCTGGCGGAAATGGGTGGTCCGAAGCTTGGTTCTTGCCATCCTCACCGGGTTGGCCGGGACCTCGTTCTTGTACCAGCATTGGACCGACCCCCGCGCCGTACGGCAACAGGTCTTGGCCAAGCTTCGCGACCATCTTTCGGGCGCCCTCATCAGCCTGGACTCGGCCCACCTCCGCTTGCTGGGCGGCATTGCGATCAGCGAGCTGCGCCTGTGCCGGCGCGACGATCCGGATCGTGCCGATGTGGCCTACATCCCCTCGGGCCTGATCTACCATGATAAAGAGCAATTGCTGCACGGCAAGCTCGCGATCCGCAAGATCGAGCTGCACCGACCGCGCCTGCGCGTGATCCGCGGCCGGGATGGCAGTTGGAACCTCGAGAATATCCTCTCCCCACCCGATCCGGATCAAGCAGTCCCCACAATCGAGATCAAGCAAGGAACGATCATCTTCGAAGACCGCACGGGCAGCGCGGCGCCGCTGGAGATCAAAGATGTCCATCTCACGCTGCTGAATAATCCTTCTCCCCGGATGCTGGTCTTCGAAGGGGCGGGATTGGCAGAGCTGCTGGGCCGGCTGCAAATCAACGGCAGCTATGAGCGCAAAGCCGAGGAATTCGCGCTGTCCCTGGAAGCGGCCAGTTTTCCCGTGGGTCCCTCACTCGTGCAACGCCTGGCGGACTATCAGCCGGAGCAGGCGGCGCACGCCCGTCACCTGGAGGGGCGGGGCAAGTTCCAGGCCGACCTCCATCACCACCCGGACAGCCCACGGCCCTGGACTTACACGCTGGCGTTGCACTTGACGCAGGGGAAGCTCACTCATGCCCTGCTGCCGCTACCGCTGGACCAACTCGAGGCCAAGGTCCGCTGCGCCGATGGCCTGGTGACGTTGGAGAGTCTGAGCGCCCGCGCGGACTCGGCACGTCTGAAATTGAGCGGCGCAACGCTCACGAGCAATCCCGATCCTGATTTCAAGGGAACTCTGAGTGTCGAACACCTGACCCTGTCCCCCGAGCTGTTCGCCCAATTGCCAGAGCGGATGCACGATATTCAGCGCGATTTCCAGCCGGCCGGTCCGATTGACTTCACGTGGGACGTCTGCCGCCAGGCCGGGCAGTGGCGCCATCACGGCATGGTGCGCCTGAATAATCTCAGCGGGGTCTGTGCGGAGTTTCACTACCCTCTCGAGCGGATCTCCGGCACCCTCGACGTAGAAGTCGATCCAGGGAAGCACCGTGATGTGACGCAGGTGAATCTGGTCGCTTACGCCGGCGCCTGTCCGATCACGATCCGGGGCCAGGTGGAGGGCGAACGGCCTGCGGCGTTGGCTCTCGACATCTGCGGCACCGACTTACCGCTCGATGACAACCTCCACAAGGCTCTCCCCACGGTCACGTACCAGAAGCTGGCGCGTTCGTTCCATCCTCAGGGACTGGTGGATTTCCGGGCTCTGATCCGTCGCGAGCAGGGCAAGAAGGAACCTGCCAACCGGATCGTGGTGCGCTTTCATGATGCCTCCATGCACTGGGATGTCTTTGATTATCCGCTGGAAAACGTGACTGGGGTGCTTGACATTCAGCCGGGCCACTGGGAGTTTCGCGAGTTCCACGGTACCCATAAGGGAGGTGCAGTCTTCACCGAAGGTCGCTCGGAGGCTACGGCCCAGGGCGATGAGCTGCGCATCCAGATCACCGGGAAGAACATCCTCTTCGATAGCGAGCTGGAGCAAGCTTTGCAGCCGGAAATCAAATCAGCCTGGAAAATGTTCACACCGACCGGTCGTGCCGATTTCAAGGCTCAGGTCACGCGCTTGCCGGGGCAGAGCGAACCCGATATCGATGTGACCGTCCAGGCACAGGATTGCACCATCCAGCCGGCTTTCTTCCCCTACCGGTTGGAAAACCTCCAGGGAACGGTGCGCTATGCGCAGCGCTGGCTGTTCCTGACAAATCTGTCCGCACGGCACGACCAGACCCGCATCAACCTGGACGAGGGCAAAGCCTACGTCAAGCAGGAGGGAGGCGTGTGGGTGGATCTGACCAAGCTGGAAAGCAGGCCGTGCGTGGTGGACGCGGACTTCATCCGGGCCCTGCCGCCGCCTTTGAAGAAAGCCTGCGAGACTCTCCGGCTACAGGGGCCAGTCGCCCTTCAGACACAGCTGGTGATCGATGTGCCGGGGGAAAAGGGCCGCCCACCGGTGATCTACTGGAACGGCGGCATGGAGTTTGCCGATGCGAAGCTCGAAGCCGGCGTCGCGATCGACCAGGTCACCGGGAGAGTCTTCTGCCGTGGTTCGCACAACGGCCAGCAGCTCGACAACGTGGAAGGCAACTTCGTCTTGGACCAGGCGACGATCTTGAATCAACCCTTCCGCCAGCTGCATAGTCATATGGCAATCAACAAAGAAGCGCCGGATATCATGCAGTTTCCCAATCTGAAGGCCCAGCTATTCGGCGGTCAGGTCGGCGGCGAGGCGCGCGTCGAGTTTGGCTCGACTCTGCGCTTTGAATTGCACCTGCTGGGATCGCACCTTCAGCTCGAGGAATTCGGCCGGCACAACCACCTCGGCCCCAATGCCCAGCTCAGTGGTCTGGCGGAGCTCCGCCTCCATCTAGCCGGGTCGGGAGCGGAGCTGACCGGTCTGGAGGGAGCAGGTCAGATCGACATTCCGAGCGGCAAGATCGCCAATTTGTCGCCCTTGCTCGACCTGCTGAAAGTCCTCAGCGGACGGTTGCCGGATCGGACCGCGTTTGAGGAAGCGCATGCCAAATTTGACATCCACGGCTCGCGGATCCACTTCAACCAACTGGACCTGTTTGGCAATGTCATCAGCCTCGGAGGCCAGGGAGAAATGAGCGTCGATGGCGGCGACCTCGACCTGGATTTCTACGCCGTCTGGGGTCGCCTTCCGGACCTGCTGCCGTCCTTCCTCAAGACGCTTCCGATCGAGATCAGCCATCAGTTACTCAAGATCGAGATGCGTGGGCGACTGGGTGATGTGCGTTGCGAGAAGAAGCCGGTGCCTGTCCTGGTCGAGCCGCTGCGCCAGTTAATGGTCCGGTTGAGGGACGGCAAGAAGTGAGCGCGCGAAGAATTCACGAAGCAAACAAAAGTTGCTCGCCGCGTGCTACCGATAACAAGAGGAAGCGACTCCTCGGGTGACTCGAGATCAGGCTGGATTTCACGTCGCAACGGCTTCTCTCGTCGCGGGCTTGGATCCCCTAGGAGGCGGGCGTGTTCGGCAGCATCCTGCACCGCATGATTCTATGGGAGCTGGTCAAGGTCTTCGTGCTCTCGTTGGTCGGCTTGACGGGCATCTTTGTCCTGGGAGGGATTGTGGCCGAGGCCTCGCGCGAAGGCCTGGGCCCGTGGCAGATCCTGGCGCTCGTTCCCCTGGTCATTCCCAGTTCGCTCCCCTACACCATCCCGGCGACGACGCTCTTCGCCACCTGCGTCGTCTATGGACGGCTCGCGAATGACAACGAGATCACCGCCATCAAAGCGGCCGGCATCAGCATGCTAAAAGTTGTTGGGCCGTGCGTCGTGCTTGGGGTGGTCATGAGTGGGATCACGCTGGGTCTCTACTATCGCCTGATTCCCTATACGACTCAGCTCATGCGCACGCTGGTTCTCAGCGATATCGAGGAATTCCTGTACGCCCAGCTCAAGAAAGACAATGAGCTCAAGTTGCCGGGTTACAGCATCAGCGTGCGACGTGTCCAGGGACGGCACTTGCAGGATGCCACCTTCCGGCGCCGGAGTCCCAAGGGTGACAATTTCGACATTGTCGCTCAGGCACGGGATGCGGAGCTGCGCGTGGATCTCAAGAAGCGCGAAGTGCTCGTGTTGATGCGCCAGGGCATCGCGTGCAAGGACGGCGATGCCAATGCCCACTTCGACAGCTACCCCATCCGGGTACCGCTGGCTCCCCTCGAAGAAAATCGCAAGAACAGCCCACGCATGCTGGCCTGGCAACAGATTCTGAAGCGGATCCAGGAACTGACCCAGGAAGAAGACCAACTCGCCGCCCGCATCGCACTGACCATGTCGCAATTGCTCTTGGTCACGCCGCCCAATGAACTTTCCGAGCACCTGATGCATCTTCAAAATGAGAAACGCCAGGCCGAACAACGCGTGCGCGCCTTGCAAACGGAATTGAACTATCGCCCAGCGCTGTCCTTTGGTTGCTTGTTCTTCGTCCTCATCGGCTGCCCGGTGGGCATTTGGTTCAGCCGGAGCGATTATCTCAGTGCGTTCATTTCCTGCTTCTTGCCGATCACGTTTGTGTACTATCCGCTGTTGCTCTGCACCACCAATCTAGCGAAAGATGGCAAACTGCATCCCGCGCTGGCACTCTGGTCCACCAATGTCCTCCTGGCCGTCATCGCTCTCCTCCTGTTTCGGCGTCTTCTCAGGAACTGAAACGCGAGCGCGTCGGGGACTCAAGCCGCTCTTTCCTCATCGTTCTCCCACTTTCCCAATCGTCGTGTGCGAATCGGGTTGCTATTAGTTCGGCAACAACGATACGGAAACCTGTTGGCTCGCATCTGAGCCCGACGCGCCAGCGAGGGACGACGGCTTCCCTCGCTGGCGCGTCGGGCTCAGATGCGTTGCTTTGATGCCGGGTTCATAGGCATTCCACATGCCAGGCGGGCAGCCGGCTCACTATAATCTGTGCATCGGATCCGCGAGTGGGAGATGTCAGGAGCATCGCACGGGTGTAGCACAACTTGGGGGAAATCATGCGTGCCGTTCTTTTCTTGGTGGCGTGGGCAATCTGCTTGTTTGGAGACGTGGGGCGTTCCGCCGCTCAGGACGATGTCCGGTCGATCATCGACAAGGCTCTCAAGGCGCACGGCGGTGCCGAGCGACTGGCCAAGGTCACCTCGGCTCAATCCAAGAGCAAGGGAACGCTGCACATTCTCGATGGCTTCAAGTACACCTCGGAATCGTTCGTGCAGCTGCCCAATCAGGTCAAGACCGTGATGCAGCTCGAGGTGAATGGCATGAACATCACGCAAATTCAAATCCTCGACGGCGACAAGGCCTGGATCCATGTCAACGGCAAGACCGAAGAACTCCAGGATAAGCTACTCAATGAAATGAAGGAGGGGTTTTATGCGGAACGGATCGCCAGCCTGACGCCGCTGAAGGACAAGGAATACCAGCTGTCGCCACTGGGATCCGCCAAGGTCGACGGGCGGGAGGCGGTGGGCGTCCGAGTGGCTTCCAAGGGACATCGGGACATCAATTTGTTTTTCGACAAGGAGAGCGGCCTGCTCGTCAAGGTGGAGCACCGCGCCCTCGATGCACTGACCAAGCAGGAAGTATCCCAAGAAGAAATCCTCAGCGACTACAAGGATTACGCCGGGATCAAGCGGCCGGGGAAAGCGCTCGTCCTCCACGATGGCAAGAAGTTCCTGGATGCGGAAGTGACGGAGTTCAAGATCGTCGACAAGTTCGATCCTGGCGTCTTCGCCAAACCGTAAGCAGCAATCGTTGCCCTGCGCCAGGAGCGCGTAGACCGATCAAGTGTTTTGGAGACTTGCATCGTGTCGGAGCCGGTGATCCGTTACGCGGATGCCCAGGTGGTGGTGGTGGACAAGCCAGCCGGGCTGACCACCATGCGTCATGCGCATGAGGCCGCCGAGTTCGGCTCGCGGGCACGCCGCTATCTGCCGCCGACGTTGGCCGATCTCTTGCCGGCCCTCTTGGCGGAGGGGCGGCCAGGGCGGCAGCCGCGCGTTCGGGCGGTACACCGACTGGACAAGGAAACCAGCGGTTTGGTCGTTTTCTCCCGCACAGTCGAGGCGGAGCGGCACCTCGGCCAGCAATTTCGAGCCCACACGGTTGATCGCAGCTACCTGGCGGTGGTGCGCGGTCATGCGCAACCCGGACGCATCGAATCGTACCTGGTCGAGGATCGCGGCGACCACCGCCGGGGCAGCAGCCTTCAACCAAGGGCGGGCAAACGGGCCGTGACACAGATCACAGTCGTGGAACGCCTGGGGGACTATACGCTCGTGGAATGCCGCCTGGAAACGGGGCGCACACACCAGGTCCGTATCCACCTGGGCGAGCGGGGCACGCCAATCTGTGGCGAACGCCTCTATGATCGGCCCCTGCACGGCAAACCGATACCGGATCGCAGTGGAGCGCCGCGCTTGGCCTTGCATGCGGCCACGCTCGGTTTTGTGCACCCAGCAACGGGCGAGTCGCGCCAGTGGACCTCGCCGCTGCCCCAAGACTTGTCGGCTTTCGTCGCTCGTCTGCGGCGGCAAGCCCGCCAAGCGTGAGCGCGCAGTCGATACCCAATTCGATCCGCGACCCTGCCCAGCCACGACGACTACCAGCTCAGCCAGAGTCCACTGAGCAGACCGGCAAGCACGAGCAAGGTCCCGACGATGCCCACGGCCAATCCCAGGGCAATGCCCATGCGGAGGTGCTGTCCTTGTTCGGAGCGGGAGAGGGGGTAGCCGGGCGGGCTTTCTCGTTCGCCGGTCTTGGACCACGGCCCTTGCGTCCCTGTCACCGGTGTGGCAGTCAAGTCGGGGGGCAACGTGGAGACCAGACCGGCCAAGGCTGCCTCCGAAGCGGGGGTATCGGCACTTGGGTGGAGCTCCTCCTTCGCTCCGCCCGGGAGCGCAGGCGCGACCAGGGAGTCAGCCGAGGAGACCGGCCCTCCGGGACCGGACCAGAAGGAATCGTTCTCCACGGCGTAGGGCTTCAGAGCTTGCGCCAGCTACGCAGGTGCCTGGAAGCGGGCTCGGGGATCTTTGGCCAGGAGCCGGCGTACGATCGTGAGCACCGGCGCCGGAACCTCCGCACGCAGCTCTTCGATCGGCTGGGGTTCTTCGGTTGTGTGGCGGATCAGTTTTTCCAGGGAGTTGCCACCGGGGAACGGGACCCGGCCAGTGAGCAAGAAGTAAAACGTGCAGCCCAGGCTATAAAGATCCGAGCGGATGTCGGCCGCATGCAGGTCTCGGGCCTGCTCCGGCGAGACAAAATCGGGGGTGCCGATCAGGACATTTTCGCGCGGCACCAGGATGGTGCCAACGCCCGCCGCCTCGCTGGAAGTCTGATTGTTGAGGCGGGCCAGGCCGAAATCGAGAATCTTGACCGTATAGCGCCGAGCCGGGCCGTCGCCAACAGGGCGGACCAGTAACAGGTTCGACGGCTTGATGTCGCGATGGACCATGCCCATCTCGAAGGCGTATTGCAAGCCGTGGGCCACTTGGCGAATGAAATCACACGCCGGGCCGATGGGTAACGGCCCGAAGCGGCGAACCAACCGGTGCAAGTTGGGCCCGTCCACATACTCCATGACCAAGTAATACCGGTCGCCGATCTGGTTGGCGTCGTAGGCGGTGACAATATTCGGATGCGTGAGGCGGGCCGCAGCCTGCATCTCCCGCAGGAACAGGCGTTGGGCCCGTCCAGTGTCTACGAACTGAGGGGCCAGCACCTTGAGGGCGACGAGGCGGTTCATGGTCTGGTGCATGGCCTTGAACACGCGCCCCATACCCCCCTGGCCGATCTGGTCGAGAATGCGATACTGACCCAGGCGAAACCCCTTGGTCCGCCCGGCCAGGATGCGCTCCGCCTGGAACTTGGTGAGCAAGCCGACCTGGACCAACGCACGCGCCAGCGGTTTGCCGCGGTCGCTCGCCGGCAACCGATCGGCTACCGCCGTGAGCTGCTCGGTAGTAACGAGGCCGCTCTTTCTCAAGTTCGTCAGGAACGTCTGCCGGTCTACTTGTTGGGGCACTGTCATGGGAACCACCCGGCCGATAGCCTCTTCGTTGGGCTGACCCGCACAACGCGTTCTGGGTGAAGACGCTGTGTCCTTGGGATGCTTGCGCTTCCCGAGGGCTTGTCGTCCGTCACTTATCCAGACGAGTCACGAGGTCAGAGCGTTCGCGCCCCTGCACCGAATTGCAGCCTCAGGGATTGGTCTGAGGAACCGGCGCGAAGAAACTCTCTGATAAGCTAAAGCGCAGGGGGGGAGCATTAACTCCTTTAGTTTGACGAGTCCTTCCGATTTGTCAATGGAAGCAGCTTGGGAATTGTGTGCGAAAATGCTAGTTTTCTTCGGCTGGCTCCAGGAAACTCTTCGCGTTTGGAAGGCAACTTGCTCCGGATTTCTGTCGCATTTCGCCGCTGGCAGCGATACACTATCCAGCACTACACCAGATTGGAAGGAACGCTGCCTCGTTCGCCGCCCATTTTTTCCCGCCACACTGAGCCTCAAGGATTCCAAGAGGGATACCGAGCCATGCCAAATTGCATTTGCGAATACCCAAGACCGCTCACCCTGTCCGGCGGGAAACGCCTACTGGGAGCTCTTGCTCTCCTCTTGGCCGTCGTCGACTCCGCTTCGGCCACGCTGCCGACGGATCCCGCGGTCAGAGCTGAGCTGGTCGGCCAACCGGTCGAACTGCTGGTGCAGCCCGCAGCTATTACGCTGATCGGCCCGCGCGCCATGCAGCAGCTCATCATTACAGGCCGCTATTCCGACAACACTGTGCGCGACCTGACCCCTTTCAGTGAACTGACCCTCGAAGCGGCCGCGGTCGCCACGGTCCAGCTCGGCGGTTTCCTGCTTCCCCACCAGAACGGCACCACCACACTTGTGGCCAAGGTCGGTGGGCAGACCGCCCGCGCGCCCGTGACGGTCCAGGACTTCGACAAGCCGCAACCGGTTCGCTTCCGCCATGAGATGATCGCCGCGCTCAATGTGGGCGGTTGCAATTCCGGCGCCTGCCATGGCACCCCGAGCGGCAAGAACGGCTTTCGCCTCAGCCTGCGCGGTTTCGATCCGCCCGCCGACTACTTGCAGTTGACACGCGATGTGCTCGGACGGCGCACAGACCGCCAAGGACCCGAGAACAGCCTGATTCTGCTCAAGGCTTTCGCCCGGGTGCCACATGAAGGGGGGCTGCGCTTTCAGCCCAATAGCATTCCAGCGCAAGTCTTCAAGGCCTGGCTGGGTGAGGGCTTGCAGGACGATCCCGCCGACCTGCCGCCGGTCAAGAGCATCGAAATCCTGCCCGGCTCACGCGTGCTCAACCAGCCGGCGCGTTGGCAGCAGCTGGCGATCCAGGCCCACTTCGCCGATGGCAGCGTCCGCGATGTCACCCGGCTAACGGTTTTCAGCAGCAGTGACAGCGCGGTCGCGGATGTCAGCAACACCGGACTCGTGGAGTTCCAGCAGAGCGGCGAAGTCGCCATCCTTTGCCGCTACCTCGGCGAGATGCAGTCGGTCCGTTTGACGTACCTGGAACCGAAAAAAGGCTTCGCCTGGTCGCCGCCGCCAGAACAGAACTATGTCGATAAGCACGTCTTCGCCAAGCTCAAGATGCTGAGTATCCAGCCCTCGGAAATGTGCACCGACCAGGAGTTTGTCCGCCGGGCCTTTCTCGACGTGTGTGGCCTCCTGCCCACCGCGGAGGAGACCAAGGCGTTCCTCCAGAGCGAAGAGAAGGAGAAGCGGGCCAGGCTGATCGACACTCTTTTGGATCGGCCGGAGTATGCCGATTTCTGGACGCTAAAATGGTCGGATGTGCTGCGGAGCAATCGCAAGACGATCCAGCTCAAGGGGACGCATGTCTACCAGCAATGGCTGCACACGCACATGTTGCGGAACACGCCCTTGGACGAGATCGTGCGCGAGCTGCTGACCGCCAATGGCAGCACCTTCGCCAATCCGCCGGCGAACTTTTACCGAATCGCCCGCGATCCGCAGAATCTGGCGGAAACCACGGCCCAGCTGTTCTTCGGTATTCGCATGCAGTGCGCCAAGTGCCACAATCACCCCTTCGAGCGCTGGACGCAGGATGATTACTACAGCATGGCCGCCTTCTTCGCCCGGGTGAAGCAAAAGAAGGACACCGTGGAACGAGGCGTTGGCCCCCAAGGGCAGGGAGCGGCGGAAGTGATCTACTCCGACCGCAAGGGCGAAGTGGTGCAGCCACGCACCGGCAAGACGATGCCGCCCAAGTTCATGGGTGGTTCGGTCGCCACGGTGCCGCCGGACAAGGATCGGCGCGAGGTGCTGGCTGCCTGGTTGACCAGCCCCGACAATCCGTTCTTCCCCACGTCGGTCGTGAACCGGATCTGGTATCACCTGGTGGGGCGTGGCATCGTCGATCCGGTCGATGACTTCCGCGACTCCAACCCGGCCGCGAATGATGCTCTGCTTGATGCCCTGGCCAAGGATTTCGTAGCGCACCAGTTCGATGCCAAGTACATTCTGCGCGTGATCCTGAATTCGCGGACTTACCAACTCAGTGCTCAGACCAACGACTTCAACAAGGATGACAACAAGTATTTCTCGCATGCCGTGACCAGGCTACTATCGGCCGAGCAATTGCTCGACGCCGTCTGTTTCGCGACCGCAGTGCCGGAGAAGTATCCCGGTCTGCCCTTGGGTACACGCGCGGTGCAGCTGCCGGACGGCGAGGTGAACAACGTCTTCCTGAAGACCTTTGGCCAACCTGCCCGAGAGTTGGCTTGTGAGTGCGAGCGCGAAAGCGATAGCAACCTGGCCCAGGCGCTGCAACTGATCAACGGCCCAACCATCAATGACAAGGTGCGCGACGCCAACAACCGGCTGGGCAAGTTGCTGGCCCAGAACAAGAGCGACACCGAGGTGCTCGAGCAGCTGTACCTGGCGACCCTGTCCCGATCACCAGCCGACGGCGAAGTGAAGGCGGCGCTAGAGCACGTGGCCAAGGCGACCGAGAAACGCAAGGCGTGGGAAGACGTGCAGTGGGCGCTGATCAACTCCAAGGAGTTCTTGTTCCGGCATTAGCCCCTGGCTCGCCAAGCTGCACTTATCTCCCACGCTGATGCCCAAGCATGAGCAAGCTCATCTTTCATGGCGGCACGATCCTCCTTGAGGATCGTTTGCTGGGCGAAGGCCAGGTTGAGGTGGAGCAAGGGCGGATCACGGCAATCCGACCTGCCGCCCACGCACTGCCCGGTTCGGCCACGGAGTTGGTGGACCTACGAGGCGGCTACCTGGCTCCCGGTTTTGTGGACTTGCATGTCCACGGAGGCGCGGGAGCCGACTTCATGGACGGCACCGAGGCGGCCTTTCGCACCGTCTGCCGGGCGCATGCCCAGCATGGCACCACGAGTTTATTGCCTACGACAACAGTCGCCCGGCACGAGCAACACCTGGCCTTTCTCGAGGTGTGCCGGCGACTGAAGCAAGAGAGCACCGGCGGCGCCCGCATCTTGGGGGCGCATTTCTACGGACCGTACTTTGCTTGCGAAGCTCGCGGCTGCCACCCATCCGCACCGGTCCGTCCGCCGGATCCCGCTGAATATGGCCAGTATTTGCGCTATGCCGACAGCATCACGACTGCGACGGTCGCTCCGGAACTGCCCGGGGCGGAGGCGTTCGCGCGTGCCTGCCGGGCGAACGGGATTCGCTGCAACGCCGGCCACTCCTACGCCACGTTTGCGGAAATGGAAGCTGCCCTGAGCTGGGGAATCCGACATGTCGATCACCTCTTTTGTGCCATGTCGGACCGCGCCCGGTTGCGCCAGAGCCAGACGTATCCGATGCGCGGCGGCGTGCTGGAAGCGACGTTGTATTTTGATGAGCTGACCACCGAGGTCATCGCCGACGGCAAGCATCTCCAGCGCGAGCTGCTGCTCTTGGCCTACAAAGTGAAGGGGTCCGATCGGCTAGCCTTGGTCACGGATTGCAATCGGGCGCTGGACATGCCGGATGGGGAATACCTGTTCGGTCCCCTGGACGGTGGCGAGCCGATCCTGCGGCGCGACGGCGTGGGCGTGATGCCGGATGGGCAGGCGTTGGCATCGGGCGTCGTGGGCATGGACCACTGTGTGCGTACCATGCACCAGCTGACCGGCGTGCCGCTCGTCGAAGTAGTGCGGATGGCAAGCTTGACGCCGGCCCGGATCGCGGGGTGGGAACACGAGATCGGTAGTATTGCTCTGGGAAAACGAGCCGACTTGCTCGTGCTCGATCCGGCACTGC
The DNA here is from genome assembly GCA_041499985.1 of Gemmataceae bacterium. GTDB lineage: Bacteria > Planctomycetota > Planctomycetia > Gemmatales > Gemmataceae > JBGQLF01. The sequence continues at coordinate 4,637 of JBGQLF010000012.1, read as the reverse complement.
GGGTCGAACGCGTTTACCTGGCTGGACAACAGTGGCACTGAATCGACATGGTGACGGTTGGCAGCGGCAAGTCTCGATCCGGCGGCGCGGGCGCTCACGCGAAGCGGTGGCACCGTTTGTTCAATCGCCAAAATTCGTCCCCACGTGGCGAGCCGCGTGGATCAACGGATGATCCGGCGGCACCTTCTTCAGCTTGCCCGCGACCTTCTCCAGCGGGACCGACGTCACGGCTGAACCCTTCAAGCAGACCATGCAATTGTACTTCCCCTGGGCCAGTAACTCGGCGGCATGTGTCCCAAAGCGCGTGGCCAGGATGCGATCATACGGCGTCGGCACCCCGCCGCGCTGGAGATGCCCGAGCACGGTCACGCGCGTTTCGATCCCCAGGCGCCGACTGATCGCCTTGGCCACTGCCGAGCTGGCCCGTCCATCGCTGCTAGTGTCGAGCGGCCCGCTTCCCTCGCTGCCGTTCGGAGCAGCGGTGGCCTTGGCCTTGCTGGCGCGGGTGGTCGCTCTTTTCTTGTCTTTCTTCTCCACAGGCGCGCGGCCATTCGCCGCCCGGACTCGAACCGGAGCCGGCTGCGCCACGCGCTTGGGCGCAGCCCCCTCCGCGACCGCCACGATGCTGAACCACTTGCCCCGACGCCGCCGCTCGGTCAGGTGTTGGCAGATGCTCTCGATGTCGTAGGGAATCTCCGGAATCAGGATGATGTCCGCTCCCCCGGCCAACCCGGCAGCGAGCGTCAGCCAGCCGGTCTTGTGACCCATGAGCTCGATGACCATGACACGCAGATGCGCCTCCGCCGTCGAGTGCAAGCGATCAATGGCCTCCGCGGCAGTGGTCACGGCGGAGTCGTGACCAAACGTCATGTCCGTCTCTTCCAGGTCATTGTCAATCGTCTTCGGCAGACCGAGCACATGGAGTCCTTGTTGCATCATGCCGTAAGCGATCTTCTGCGTGCCGTTGCCTCCCAGGCAAACGAGGCAATCCAGGCCGAGGCGGTGGTAGTTCTCCACGGCCTGTTCGGAGAGATCGACCGTCTGCCCGTTGGGCAAGGGCATGCGCTGCGGCTTCTCCCGGCTGGTCCCCAGGATGGTACCGCCGGCAGTCAGAATCCCGGAGACATCGCTCAACAGCAGTGGCCTGGCCCGATTCTCCACCAGACCGCGAAAGCCCTTCTCAATGCCTATTACTTCGATATGAAACGTACTGAGAGCCGGCTTGACGACGCCGCGAATGGCGGCGTTCAGTCCCGGACAGTCGCCGCCGCTGGTGAGGATGCCCACACACCGCGCCGGGGACGATTTGACCATCTGCCACCTCCGCTCTTGTACAGCTGGGCGCAACTTGAGCCGGCCTCCCTTTCCCTCTTGTACCTTATCACAGACGACGCACCGGCGGCAGCAGGGTTTCGCAATCTTTCGTGGTCGGCGCAGCCCGGAGAAACGGTACCGCTGGCAGAAGCGCTACCTTCGGCAGGGTCGGCAAGGTAGCGTCCGCAGCAGTTCGAGCGGGACCTCAAGTCTTGGGTGTCGCTCGCAGCTGCCACCACAGGTAGACAGGAATGCCGGACAGGACGAGCAACAGGCCGATGCCCGTTGAGACGGGATCCCCCTGGACCACATAGATCAAGAAAGGAACGGCAATCAGCAGGTACAGCGCCGGCGTGACCGGATAGCCCCAACAGCGATAGGGACGGGGGCGATCCGGCTGGGTCACGCGCAAGCGATAAACACCGGCCACGGTGAGGACGCCAAAGAGCACCGAGGCGAACGTCGTGTACGTGAGCAACGCGTTGTAAGAGCCGGTGAGGACGAGAACCATCGACCAGGCTCCCTGGTAGAGCAGCGCGACCGCGGGCGTTCGCCGCTGGGGATGCAAGCGGGCACAGGCCCGGAAGAACAGGCCATCGCGGGCCATGGCGTAGCAAACACGTGCTCCGCCCAGGATCAGCCCATTGACGCAGCCAAAGGTTGAGATCAGGATCGCCACAATCACCAGCGATTGGCCGACGTCGCCGAAGAGCAGCTTCGCGACCGTCTCGGCCACGCGGTTCTCTTTGATCTCGGCCATCTCTGGCAGGGGTACATTGGCCATGTAGGCAGCGTTCGTGAGCACGTAGACGAGTGTAACGACAATGCTCCCCAGAAGCAGGGCCCGGGGCAGGGTGCGCTCCGGCTGCCGGACTTCCTCCGCGACGAACGTCACCGTGTTCCAGGAGTCATAGGCAAACAGTGCCTTCGACAGGGCTACCGCGAGAGCCGCCAGGAAGCCCACCTTGAGGCCCGCGGATCCCAGCTGCGGCTCGAAGAGCGGCAAGAAGTGCCCTGCGACATCGCTGGCGTGCGCCAACCCGAACCCGATCAGACCGGCGAGTGCCGCGAGCTTTAACACCGTGAAGACATTTTGAATGAGCGCTCCTTCCTGCACGCCGAGGATATTGATGGCCGTCAAGAAGGCGATCACGCCACAGCCCACCAGCTGGGCCGAGTTCAGCTCAAACTTTTGGAGGAAATCTGGCAGATCGGGTCCCGCGAGAAACGGCAGCACGGTTTCGAAGCGAACGCGCAGCAGAACATTGGACTCAGCCAAGGTCGGTAAAAACACGCCCAGAAACTTTCCAAAGGCGATGGACACCGCTGCGCAGAATCCCGTCTGGATGACAAGAAACAGCGTCCAACCGAAGAGGAAGGCCCAGAATCGGCCAAAAGCCTCCCGCAAGAAGACATACTGTCCGCCCGCATGGGGAGACATGGCCGCCAGCTCGGCGTAGGAGAGGGCGCCCAGAATTGTGAACAGGCCACCGAATATCCACAGGCCGAGAAAGAGCCCGGGCGTCTCGATCAAACCGGCCATGATCGACGGTCCGATGAAGATGCCCGAGCCGATCATCGAGCCCGCCACGATCATGGTGGCGCTGAATAGTCCCAGGCGTTGTTCGAGCTGGTGCGCTTCTTTCATGATTCGGCCTGGTGAGTGGTGAAAGGGCGAGGAGTGAGGGGTGAGGGGTGGAGTGGTCAAGGACCCACCACCCACCACTCACCACTCCACCACTCACCCGTACAATAACCGGGGTGAAGCTACTGCCGGACCGGACCCTTGTCAAGGAAGCAGACCGAAGAGGAAGCCGCATGCGCACGCTTTTCTGGACGCTTGTTCCTGTGCTGGCGATCTCTTGCCTGAACGGTTGCAATCGCAAAGTCGCGCTGGAGCCAATCCTGCTGGGCCACCTCGCCCCTCTGAGCGGTCCCCAGAAGGCAGTCGGGGAACATGCCCGACAGGGAATCCTCCTGGCCGTGGAAGCAGCCAACAAGGACGAAAATCAGGTCATTGGCCGGCACGTGGCGGTCCTCCACGTGGACACGCTTGGTGAGCTGGACACACTCCAGCCTGAAGCCGTGCGCCTGCTCACGGTCAATCGCGTGCAAGGGTTGCTGGGGGGGTTGGATTTGGCTCAGGTGGGACGGATCGCTCGCGATGTGCAACAGTACGGCGTACCGCTGATAACAGCGGACGGGCTGCCCTCTCAGGGCACTGGGGATTATCTCTTCTCGGTTAACGTCCCCCCCGGACAGCGCGGCGCGATCCTGGCTCGATTCGCAGCGCAAAAGTGGAAAACGGCGCGGCTGGCCCTACTCAGTGACAGTCGTAGTGCGCCGATGACCGCCCTGGCCACAGCCTTTGCCAAGGAGTGGGTCAAGCTCGGTGGGACGCATCCGGAAGAGGGGACCTACCAGAGCGACACGGAGCTTGCCGAGCTCATCGGCCGGCTGGCCAAGTCGCAGCCCGCAGTCCTGTTGTTGGCCGCCCCAGCCGCGGACCTGCCCAAGCTCCGCCGGCAGCTCCCCGGAGCCTTGCGCCAGGTTCCTATCCTGTTGGGTGGCGAAGAAACGCTGCCAGGAGACCCGGAGGCAAGCGAAGGAGTTTACCTGGCTACGGTGTACGTGGCCAGTGGCAAGGCTCACGAGCATGAATTTGCCAAGACCTTCGACGAGCGCTTCCACGAGACGCCCGATCGCCACGCCGCCCTGGCCTTCGACAGTGCCCGCCTCCTCTTTGAGGCCATGCGCCGCGCGCAGTCCATGCTGGGAACCAAAGTGCGTGATGAGCTGGTTCGGCTGGAGAACTTCGAGAGCGTCACCGGATCGCTGACGATCGGTCGCGACCATTACGCCCGCCGAGCTGTTTTCGTCATCCGCATGGAGAACGGCCAGGTACAGCTCGTGCAGCGCTTCGAGGGCGGGGGGGATTAGAGAAGTGCGCTGGAGTCCTCGGTAAACGCAACGCCGCGCTTGCTGATCCGGCCCTAGCGCGGTACGCTGGGCCTACTCAGGAACGATGCGAGTCTTGGATCGGCTTGGCGAATTCAAGCTGGAATAGCAGGTGCGGCGCGCGTCTAGCGGGTATTTCTGGGAGTGCCGCCTACCGAGACTCGCACTGCAAGCGACGATTTAGGGAAGCCTGGTATGTCCCAGTTGGTCCCACCCCGACCACCGCCGCCGGTTGCTCTCGCCGATGACGATGGACTGAGCCGCGTGCGCTTGCGCCTCTGGCAGGTGTGGTGGACGGTGCTAACGGTGCTGTTGACCGTCTGGTTCATCACCTTGGGCCCCTTGCCGGCCATCCTGGCCCTGGT